>JACCYR010000113.1 GCA_013696385.1 Acidobacteriota bacterium | reverse complement strand
GTCGAAGTGCATTCAAACGATGTCGATAAAGTCGCGCAGATTGCCCGCGAAGCAACCGAATTAATTAATCAAGGCATCTTGCTCGAATCGAATTCGCCGCAATACTTCTATACGCGGCTCGGCGATTTGAAAATCGAAATGCTCGGCGAAGCGGCGAAGGACGCGAAAGTTCGCGCCGAAAAAATCGCGGACAGCACGGGCAACAAAATCGGCGCGGTGCGCTCGGCGCGGATGGGCGTGATGCAGATTACGGCGGCGGATTCGACCGAAGTATCAGACGCTGGCATCAGCGATACGTCTTCGATTGACAAAGACGTAACGGCGGTCGTCAATATCAGTTTCGCGGTAGATTGAAAAATCCGACAGGTAAAATTATAAATCTTCGTGCGGCGGATTGGTTGTTTCCGTGTTTTTACGACTTCCGAATTCGCTGCTCGACGTTTTTATTGTTTCTTATGCAAACACTCGACCTAATCATCATTTTCGGCTATTTAATTGGCGTAACGCTGTTTGGCATGTGGTTTGCCCAAAAGCAGGAAACGACTGAAGATTATTTCGTTGGCGATAGAAGTGTGCCTTGGTGGGCGATTGCCGCTTCGATTGTAGCGACGGAAACTTCGACAATTACATTTATTTCCGTTCCCGGAATTGCGTTTGCCAAAGGCGGAAATTTTCAGTTTCTGCAACTTGTCTTTGGCTATATGCTGGGGCGCGTCGTTATTTCGCTGCTGTTTATTCCGATGTATTTTCGCGGCGAACTGCAGACGGTTTATCAGCTTTTAGGGACGCGATTCGGCACAAAAGTTAAAATGCTCGCCTCCGCGTTGTTTGTCGTGATGCGAAACATTGCCGACGGCATTCGTCTGCTTTTGACGGCGATAGTTTTGGCGGCGGTTTATGTCGCTTTTCAGCCAAATGCCGATACTAACTTAGTGATTATCGGCTCAATCGTTCTGCTTGGCGCGGTGATGATTATTTTTACATACTATGGCGGAATGGAAGCAGTAATTTGGGTGGAAGTCGTCCAACTAGGAATTTACATCGGCGGCGCAATTGCGGCGGCAGTCGTGATTTTGAACCAGATTGACGGCGGAATGCCGAGTGTTTTATCAATCGGACAACAATTCGATAAATTTGATTTATTTGATTTTACGCTTGATTTTACAAAGACTTTTACGTTTTGGGCGGGACTTATCGGCGGTTGCTTTTTAACGATGTCAACGCACGGCACAGACCAATATCTTGTTCAGCGTTATCTTTGCACCAACAAACCAAGCCGCGCGGCTTTGGCTTTACTTTCATCGGGCGCGGTTGTGCTTGGGCAATTCATCGGATTTCTTTTTATCGGCGTTTTATTATTTACGTTTTACGCGCCTTATAATGCGACGGAATATGCCAATGCCGGAGTTTTAAATTCGGGCATTCCGGCGACGTTTCCGTTTGCGGGCGGCGACCAAGTTTTTCCCAATTTTATCACGCAGAAAATGCCTTCAGGTTTGTCCGGCTTAGTTGTCGCGGCGATTTTCGCGGCGGCTTTGTCTTCTTCTTTGAATTCAATTGCGGCAACTTTCGTCAACGATTTATATAAACCTTTTAGGCAAAATTTGGCGGACAAACATTATTTGAAGGTCTCGCACTGGTTGACTTTGTTTTTCGGTATTGTCCAAATCGTCGTCGCAATCGCGGCGATGAAGCAAAATTCATCAGCTTTAAGTCAAGCACTTTCAATTGCATCTCTGATAAACGGACCTATTTTAGGCGTTTTCTTAGTTGGTGCTTTTGTCAAAAGAGCCAATCAGAAAGCCGCGTTAATCGGAATGTCCGCCAGCATTTTGCTGATGACTTACGTTATTTTGGCGACAAAAATAGCTTGGACTTGGTATGCTTTAATTGGTAGTCTGGTAACATTGCTGGTAGCGTGGCTGGCAAGCCTTGTTTTTAATAATCAAAAACAAGAAAATGCGAAATGAGTTTTATACATTGCTAGATTGCTTGTCGCGCAAACGATTTGCGGAAAAAATGAAAATTATTAGTCTTGACGAGGTTTTTGATTTATACAAAATTGGACTGACGCGCTTAACCAGAGAATTAACCGACGGGAGCAGTTTTTTTTCTGAAAAATAGTGAATAATTAATAATGAATAACGAATAATTAGAATCCGTCGTTATTGACTATTCGTTATCAACTATTCGCTGATAAACAAAGAAAAATTTATTGTCAGCTTTAACCTTTTCAATTTAATTGCGTAAGTAAAATTACTCGTCTTTGGTAAAATTTTATGCTTCAAAAACAAATTTTTTATTCGTTTAATCTTCGCGCCTTGGTCGCGCTGGCTTTGATTTTTAATTTTCCTTTTGCCGCTTTTTCCGCGCCGAACGGAAAGTTTCGCCCGTCGGAAAAGGCTTTTAAATGGGCAGATAAACAATTAAAGAAAATGAGCGTGGACGAAAAAATTGGGCAGCTCGTGCATATCGGCATTAACGCGCGTTTTTTAAATCAAGAAAGCCCCGAATATCAAGAGTTAAAACGCCAAGTTGTCAAAAATAAAATCGGCGGCATCACGGTTTTTGTCGGTGGTGTTTATGAAACCGTGCATTTGATGAATCGGATGCAGGAACTTGCTGAAATTCCGCTTCTAATTTCATCAGATTTTGAAACCGGTGTCGGAATGCGCTTTGAAGACACAGTAAATTTTCCTTGGAATATGGCGATTGCGG
>JACCYR010000054.1 GCA_013696385.1 Acidobacteriota bacterium | reverse complement strand
GATTTTGGATTGGAAATCTGAAATTTGCGTTTTGAAATTTTAATAAACTATCGAAAGGAAGAAGGATAATTCAACTAAAAATTGTCTGTAAACTTTTCCGTCAAAAATTAGTGCAATGCGATTTGTAAAGCGATTAGAAAGATTTTTTAATCCAAAATCTAAAATCTAAAATCGCAAATCACTTGGCTGGAGGCAAAATTTAAGTGGCTAGATATAGAGATGCGGTGTGCCGTCTGTGCCGCCGCGAAGGTGGAAAATTATTTCTCAAAGGCGACCGTTGTTTTAAACCATCGTGCGCGATTGAAAAACGCGGCACAAATCCGCCGGGACAACACGGCGCGGCAAGACGCAAACAACCTTCGGGTTACGGGCAGCAGCTTCGGGAAAAACAAAAAGTTAAGCGCATTTACTTTGTGCTTGAAAAACAATTTCGCAATTATTTCGACAAAGCTCTGCGGCAAAAAGGCGTAACGGGCGAAAATCTGCTCTTTATGCTGGAGCGTCGGCTTGATAACGTCGTTTATCGCGCAGGTTTTTCAACTTCTCGCCGTCAGGCACGTCAACTCGTTAATCACGGACACATCGAAGTCAACGGACGCAAAGTTGATATTTCTTCTTTTCAGGTGAAAGTCGGCGATATTATCAGCGTTAAAGAAAAGAGCGGTAAAAATGTTCACGTTGAAGGCGCATGGCAAACTGCCGTCGGGCGTGGTCGTCCGAATTGGATTTCAGCTGGTGCTGAGGACTTGAGCGTTTCGATTTCGGCTCTTCCAACCCGTGATGATGTTGATGCAACCATTAACGAACAGCTAATTGTTGAACTTTACAGTAAATAGTTGACCGAGTTGACTGAGTTTGCCGAGTTCACCGAGTTAATTAACTCATAATGAACTCAAACTCGGCAAACTCAGTCAACTTTTAAAAAGAATATGACACAAAACAATCAGTGGAACGGTTTTCAAATACCGACTCGTTTGAACGTCGAATCCGAAACTTTGACCGAACGCTACGGTAAATTTTACGCGCAGCCGTTTGAACGCGGTTTTGGCACGACGATTGGTAATTCTCTTCGACGCGCACTTTTGTCTTCAATCGAAGGCGCGGCAATTACCGCCGTCAAAATCGAAGGCGTGGAACACGAATTTTCTTCAATTAAAGGTGTCGTCGAAGATGCAACCGATGTGATTCTTAATCTTAAACAAGTTCCGTTTAAAATACACGGCGGCGAAGCAAAAACATTGACCATCAGCAAAAATGGTGCGGGTGAAGTTACCAGCGCGAATATTGAAGCCGACGGCGATGTCGAAATTCTTGACGACAGCGTTCATATCGCAACTATCAGTGCAAGCGGAGATTTGAATATCGAAATGCGTTTGAAAAACGGGCGCGGTTATGTTTCCGCCGAATTCAATAACGACGAAGACCTTTCCGTCGGCTATATTCCGATTGATTCAGTGCATACGCCGATTAAGAAAGTCAATTACAGTGTCGATAAAACGCGGCAGGGTTCAAATACCGAATTTGATAAATTGACGATTGAAGTTTGGACGGACGGTTCGGTTAAACCTGATGATTCAATTGGACTCGCGGCAAAACTCGTCAAAGACCATATGACAATCTTCATCAATTTTGAAGAAGAGGAAGAAGATTTCAAATTTGAAGACATTGCGCGTCCGCCGCTTCTGCGCAACGATTTGCTTGACCGTTCGGTTGACGAACTCGAACTTTCCGTGCGTTCTTATAATTGTTTGAAAAACGCGGACATTCGCACGATTCGTGATTTGATTCGTCGAAGTGAAGACAACATGCTTCACACCAAGAATTTCGGTAAAAAATCTTTAACAGAAATCAAAGATCTTCTTCACGGAATGGGACTCGATTTTGGGATGGATTTTGATGAACAGGGAAATCCGATTCCGGGTTCGGGCGGACGTAGTTTAAGTTAATAAGTCTAGGAGGTCTAGGAGGTCTAGGAAGAAAATGAGCTTTCTGACTTTCCAGACTTTCCGACTTTCTAGACTTTCTAGACTAAAAATATGAGACATTTAAAAGCACATCGTAAATTGGGAAGAACGACGGAGCATCGGATTTCGATGCTGCGTAATATGGCAACTTCTTTAATCAATGCGGAAAACGAATATATTGTTACGACCGTTCCGAAAGCAAAGGAACTTCGCCCGTTTGTCGAAAAAGCCATTACATTGGCGCGGAAAGCGCAGAATTTGAGCGGCGACGATAAAGGCGTGCAGGAAGTTCATCTGCGTCGGCAAGCGGCGGGATTTTTCCACGCCGGAAACCATAATTTTAAAACCGAACAAAGCCGTTTTCGCGGAAAAAAAGGCGAGCCGAAAGACAAAATCGAAAGAACGGCGGGTGTTAAAGCTGTCCAACGTCTTTTCGGTGAACTCGGAGCGCGTTACAAAGACCGCAACGGTGGTTATACGCGGATAATGCGACTTGGACGGCGAAATGGCGACAATGCGGAAATGGCGGTTATCGAATTAGTTGACAGCACACGCGAACTATCCAGCCAAGTCTCAAAACACAAGGAGCAAACGTAAAATGAGCGAAAGTTCAGCAAAAGCGAAACAAGAAACAAGAGGTCAAACTCGCGCAAGCGGTAAGAAAACCGCACCGAAAAAAACGAGCCGAGTGTCCGAGCCTTCGCTGAATATGGATGAACTTTATGAACTCGCTAGCCTGGTTGACGAACACGGATTTACCGATTTTGAGTTTGAAAACGCAAATATTCGCGTTCATTTGAGCAAGAATCCCGCGCCGCAAATCGTTCAAGCCGTTCAACCTTACGCGCCTATATCAACCGTTCAAAGCAAATCCGAAGTTGAAACCGAAACCGCATCGGCGGAAACGGCAGTTGACGAAGATTTGTATAAAATACCTTCAGAAATTGTCGGAACTTTTTACAGTGCATCCGCGCCCGACAAAGAACCGTATGTTAAGCTCGGTAGCATAGTTACGCCTGAAACGACGGTGTGTATAATCGAAGCGATGAAATTGATGAACGAAATTCAAGCGAAAGTTTCGGGCGAAGTCGTTAAAATTTATGTTGAAAACAGTCAGCCAGTCGAATATGGTCAGCCGCTTTTCGGAATCAGAAAATAGGTCTTTGGTTTTTGGTCTTTAGTCTTCGGTTTTTGCCGAAGATTGAAGGCTTTTTGTTTTTAATTGATTTTACAAAGACCAAAGACCGATGAAACGAAGTTTCAAAAAAATTTTAATCGCTAATCGCGGCGAGATTGCCTGTCGGATAATCTGGACGTGCAAAGAAATGGGCATTCGCACGGTTGCCGTTCATTCCGAAGCCGACAAAGACGCGCTTCATGTCCGATACGCCGACGAAGCCATTTGCATCGGCGCGCCGCCATCCGCGCAGAGTTATTTGAATATTCCTTCCATCATCAGCGCGGCGGAAATTACCAATGTTGACGCGATTCATCCGGGATACGGATTTTTGGCGGAATCAAAAACTTTTGCGAAAGTGTGCGAAGACTGCAATATCAAATTCATAGGTCCCAAGCCGCACATTATTGGTATGATGGGCGATAAGGTCGAAGCACGGCGGACGATGAAAGCGGCGGGCGTTCCGATTCTTCCCGGTAGTCCCGAACCGATTGAGAGCGCGGACGAAGCAATAGAATTAGCTAAAGAAATTGGTTTTCCGATAATTATCAAAGCGGCGGCTGGCGGCGGCGGACGCGGAATGCGAATTGTCCGCAAAAAAGAAGAATTAGCAGCGCAGCTTGAAACCGCGCAAGCCGAAGCCCTCGCGGCTTTTAAGAACGGAAGCGTTTATATTGAAAAGTATATCGAACGTCCGCGCCACATTGAAATTCAGATTTTAGCTGATGAATACGGCAATTGTATTCATCTCGGCGAGCGTGAATGCACGATTCAGCGGCGACATCAAAAATTATTGGAAGAAGCACCTTCGCCCGTTATTACGCCACAGCAGCGTGAAAAAATGGGCGCAATTGCGGTCAAAGCGTGTCAGGAAATTAGTTACTCAAACGCGGGAACTTTTGAGTTTTTGCTCGATGAAGACGGCAGTTTCTATTTTATGGAAATGAACACGCGGATACAGGTTGAGCATCCGGTAACGGAAATGGTTACGCTTGCCGATATTGTGCGAAATCAAATCCGCATTGCCGAAGGCGAAGAACTCGGTTATACGCAAGACGATTTACTAATTGTCGGACATTCAATCGAATGCCGCATCAACGCCGAAGACCCCGAAAAATTTACGCCTAGCCCTGGCAAAATTACGGCTTTCAATATTCCGGGCGGACCGGGCGTAAGAGTTGACACGGCGGTTTATCCGGGCTATGTTGTGCCGCCTTATTATGATTCGATGATTGCAAAACTGATTGTCCACGCACGAACACGCAAACTTGCTATCGGACGGATGAAACGCGCGCTTGAAATGATGGTCGTCGAAGGAATAAAAACCACGATTCCGCTGCATCTCAAAATTATGAACGATGAAAAATTTCAAAAAGGTGATTTTTCAACGAAGTTTATGGAAGAATTTTCTTATAGTGGTAAATTGTAAATGGTTAATGGTAAATGAAAGCGATTGACCATTTAGCATTTAGCATTTAACATTAATCATTAAATAAAAATTTTCGCGGTTCCGACTGCGTAAAAGGAGAGGCTATTTTTAGTAAGTTATGGCAACAGCAAAAGAAGTAAAAGAAAATATAGTTACCGACTATAAAACACATGATAAAGATACAGGCTCGTCGCAGGTGCAGATTGCGCTTTTGACACAGCGTATCAATGAATTAACTGAGCATTTTAAAGTGCATAAAAAAGACAATCACTCGCGGCGCGGCTTATTGAAAATGGTTTCGCAGCGAAGAAAACTGCTTGATTATCTTAAGCGTCAGGATATTAACGAATATCACACGATGATTGAGAAGTTAGGACTACGCAGGTAAGTCTAGGAAGTCTGGGAAGAAAAGCGAGTTTCTTAAACTTCCTAGACTTTCCAGACCTTCCAGACTTCCTAGACTTTAAGAATTGACCGCTTCGAGTCAAAAACAAGACGATTCTCTCGAAGAATTTGCTGAGGTTGCTGAACGTGACAGCGTAAAACC
>JACCYR010000024.1 GCA_013696385.1 Acidobacteriota bacterium | reverse complement strand
GGTTTTATCTGGCGCAGAAAAAACAATGCAAATTTTCTGCGGTTAAATTTATAATCAGAGAACTAAGCTATTTTTTGACAGCCAAACAAATTATTGATGGAGAAGTTTGCGAATGAAAATGAAAATTAAAAATTCGGTAATTATTCTTTGGGTCGCGCTGATTATCGGCGCAAATTTGATAAACATCGGCTACGCGCAGAAAACGAAACAAAAAAATATGCGAAAATCATCGGCGATGCAAATATTTGCTGAAGATGTCCATTCCTATTCAAATCCGCAAGCGATCAGAGTGCGCCATGTTGATTTGGACTGGAATGTTTTGTTTGACAAGAAAATTTTGCAGGGAACAGCGACTTTAAGTATTGAACATGCGTCAAACGAGCGAAATGCGCCGCTGATTCTCGACACGCGCGATTTGAAAATTGCTAAAGTCGAAACTTCCGGTGACGGCAAAAAATATACGCCGACGACTTTTAATATCGGCACGACGGATAAAATTCTCGGCGCACCTTTAACAATTCAATTGCCCATCAATGCTAAGTTTGTTCGTATTTATTATTCGACAAGTCCGAACGCTTCAGGTCTGCAATGGCTTGAACCATCACAAACTGCCGGAAAGAAAACGCCATATATGTTTTCGCAAGCGCAGGCGATTCACGCCCGCAGTTTTATTCCGCTACAGGATTCGCCGCAAGTTCGCATTACGTATTCGGCACGAGTCCACACGCCAAAGGGTCTGCTTGCCGTGATGAGTGCGGAAGGAAATTCGCAGACTTCAGCACGAGACGGCGATTACAGTTTCCGAATGCCGCACGCGATTCCGTCTTATTTGATTGCGATTGCCGTCGGCGATTTGCAGTTTCGTTCGCTTGGAAAACGCACCGGCGTTTATTCTGAACCTTTAATGATTGAAAAGTCTGCCTTTGAACTTGCCGACACGGAAAAAATGGTCGAAGCGACGGAAAAACTTTTTGGCGCGTATCGCTGGGGACGCTACGATTTGCTTGTTCTGCCACCGAGTTTTCCGTTTGGCGGAATGGAAAATCCGATGCTCACGTTCGCCACGCCGACGATTCTCGCGGGCGATAAAAGTTTGGTGTCCTTAGTCGCGCACGAACTTGCACATTCTTGGTCTGGCAATCTCGTAACCAATGCGACATGGCGCGATTTCTGGCTCAACGAAGGTTTTACGACATATCTCGAACGTCGCATTATTGAAGAAGTTTATGGAAAACCGCGCCGCGAAATGGAAGCGACGCTCGGACGGCGCGTCCTCGAAAAAGAAATAGCAGGAATGGACGTGCGCGACCAGATTTTGCACGTTGATTTAAACGGGCGCGACCCCGACGAAGGATTTACTGGCGTTCCATATGAAAAAGGCGCGTTATTTTTGCGCCATCTCGAAGAAACCTTTGGACGCGAAAAGTTTGATAAATTCTTACGCGGATACTTCGACAGCCACACATTTCAAAGCATCACGACCGAAACTTTTATAGATTATTTACAGAAAAATTTAATTGACAAAAATCCGAAATTAGTTTCACGCGCAGATGTTAACGAGTGGATTGATAACGCAGGTTTGCCGAAAAACGCGCCGCAACCCAGTTCAGATGCTTTCGCCAAAGTCGAAGCGCAATCAAATAGTTGGCTCAATGGTAAAATCGCGGCGCAAGACATCAAAACAAATGCGTGGACAACGCAGGAATGGCTGCATTTCCTGACAAATCTTCCGCAAGATTTAGGTGCGGAAAAGATGGCGGAACTCGACGGCGCATTTAATCTAACAACACGCGGCAATTCGGAAATCGCGTTTCAATGGCTTTTGATGTCTATCAAAAATAATTATTCGGCGGCTTTCCCAAGGCTCGAAGAATTTTTAACCGCCATCGGACGGCGCAAATTTGTCAAGCCTTTATTTGAAGAACTTGCCAGAACGCCCGAAGGAACAGAACGCGCCAAGGAAATTTATTCCAAAGCGCGTTCCGGTTATCATCCGATTACGCAAGCCTCGGTTGATGAAATCTTGAAGTGGAAAACGCAGTAAGCAGATGAAGTTGTGTTTATTTTAATTTAAAAGGAAGTTGTTTTGAAGCAAAAATAAAAGCCTTCGGCATTTGCCGAAGGCTTTTTCTCTTAACTTAAACAGTAAAACTGTCTAAAAATTTACCAGCGTGAACCACCGCCGCCACCGCCGCCGTAACCGCCGCGACCACCGCCACCGCCATATCCGCCACCGCCGCCGCCACTACGTTTTTCTTGTGGTTTGGCTTCGTTGACTTTCAATTCACGACCATCGACTTCTTTGCCGTTAAGCTGAGAGA
>JACCYR010000021.1 GCA_013696385.1 Acidobacteriota bacterium | reverse complement strand
CAAATCTTTCGTGTGTTGGCGGTTTTTGCGTTGGCGGGGACGATTATCGCTATTGGTATCGGATTTTATCGCGCTTACGGTTACAAAGAATTTCGGATGAAAGGTTTGCCGACTGAACTTTCCAAAGATGTTCTCGCGGAAGTCAACGGTTATGAAAGGCGCGAAAGCGAAGGCGAAACGCTTAAATACTACATCAAAGCCGACAAAGCGACGACTTTTACCGACAATCATCAGGAATTAGAAAACGTATTTTTGCAGGTTTATGACGACGCGGGCGAAAAGTTTGACCAGATGACGGCGGAAAAGGCGATTTATGTTCCCGCCGAAAATAAGAATTTTACCGCATATTTTGCGGGCGATGTGAACATCGAAACACGCGACGCGCTGAAAGTTAAAACCGAGCAACTGACTTATAAAAAAGAAACGGAAATCGCCAATGCCGAAGAATTGATTGAATTTTCACGCGAAAATGTGTCGGGCAAATCTTACGGCGCGATTGTCAATATTCAGGCAAAAACGCTCGAATTATTAAAAGACGTTGAGATAAACGCTTACGGAAACGGCGAAGGCGAATTTAAAAATTCTGACTTTCAACGCGCAAAAATCACGGCGGGACACGCATTTTTAAATCAACCCGCGGGCAAAATTGAGTTTGACCAAAATGTAAATATCAATGTTACGCCGAACAGAAACGCGGGCGAGCTCGCGCAGCCAACCGATATAAAAGCCGATAAAGCAGTTGCTTTATTTACCGATAAAGAACTAAAACAAATTGATTTGAACGGCAATGTTGACGTTTTGAACAAGCCGACAGGCGCGAGTGCAAAATGGACGAAAACGAAAGCAAATCGCGCCGTTGCCAAGATTGATAAAGAGCTAAAACAACTCGAACTTTTTGAAAATGTAATTATCGAAACAACCGCCAACGATGCAAAGCCGACAAAAATCAAAACAAATTACGCGCTTTTTCAAAAAGATGCTGACCGCTTTGAATTAAAAAACGGCGTGGAAATCGTAACGGTTGAGGACAATCAACCGACGACGATTCATTCGCAGGACGCGGTTTATGAACAATCAAACGGCAAGATTTTTCTGTTTGGCAACGCGGAAATCACGCAGGGAAATAATTATCTGAAAGGCGATAATCTGACGGCGCAGCTTTTTCCCAACAAGAAATTAAACAACGCTTTTGTCAAAGGCAACGCTTATCTGAAACAAGTAACGCCGACACGAACGACGGAAGTTTCGGGCAATGAATTAAATGCG
Source organism: Acidobacteriota bacterium (assembly GCA_013696385.1). Lineage (GTDB taxonomy): Bacteria > Acidobacteriota > Blastocatellia > Pyrinomonadales > Pyrinomonadaceae. The sequence continues at coordinate 1,918 of JACCYR010000021.1, read as the reverse complement.
ATTTTCGGCAATGACCAACTGCTGCAAAATGCTAATGTCATCGGCGCGACCAACACGGTTTTGATTCCCGCAAACGCCGACGAATATTCAAAAGTTACGATGTCCGCGCCAAACTCAATCAAATTAAATTTTCAAGCCGGTCTTCTCAGTCAAATGCAAACCGAAGGTCGCACGACGATTTTGATGAACGCGCCGAATAATAAACTCGACGCTGTCAATAAAAAATTGACAGCTGATGCGGTGAAAACTGTTTTAAATTCAAACGGCAAAGATTTAATAAAAGCCGAAGCGGTTGGAAACGCCGAACTTTATATCGAACCTCTGCAAGCCGCGCCCGCCAATTATAAAACGACGATAAATGCGCCGCGTTTTGATTGCGATTTTTTTGAAACGGGCAATAATGCAAAAAATTGTTCCGCAACGGGCAAATCAAAAGTCGTTCGTGTGCCGACCGTTTCAGGCGGAAATCGCGCAACGCAAACACTTGTTGCCGATAAATTAAATGCCGCATTTAATCAGCAGACGCAGGACGTTCAGCAATTTGACGCGGTTGGAAATACGAAATTTAACGAACTCGACCGCAACGGCATCGCGGGTCAAATAACTTTTACGGCAAACGATGAAGTTGTGCGCCTTCGCGGTAATGAACCGACGGTTTTCGATTCGCGGGCGCGGGCAAAAGCCCAAGAAATTGATTGGGACACGCGCAACGAAAAATCCGTTTTAAGAGGCAATGTCAGCACAACTTATTACAGCCAAAAACAAACCGGCGGTGCAACACCTTTTGGCAGCACAAATTCGCCTGTTTTTATCACGGCAAGCGACGCGAATTTTGACCATCGAACCGAAATTGCAACTTATACGGGAAATGCCCGCGCTTGGCAGGATAATAATTATGTCCGCGCCGACAAACTGATTTTGCAGCAAAAACAAGGACAACTTTACGGCGAAGGCGCGGTGCAAAGTCTGTTATATGACGCAAAGAAAAAGGAAAACGGCAAAGAAACAACCGTTCCCGTTTTTGCTTCCGCCGACAAATTGTTTTATACAAAAGACAAAAATCTGCTTCGTTACGAAGGCAATGTTGACATCCGGCAAGGCACGGACAGAATTGTCGCGGGCGTGGCAAATGTGTTTTTGAACGATAAAAACGAAGTTTCAAACACGGTTGCCGAAAACAATGTTGTGATTACACAGCCGAACCGCAAAGCCGTCGGCGATTACGCGCAATATACGGCGGCGGACGAAAAAGTAATTTTGCGCGGAAACCCAGCCCGCATTGACGACAGCGAAAACGGCTCGTCGCAAGGCGCACAGATGACGGTTTTCCTACGTGAAAAGCGCGTTGTCGGCGAAAGCAAAACCGAGCAGAATAATACGGGCAGAATTCGGACGATATATAAAGTTAAGAAGCAATAAAATTCAATTATGAATTACGAGAGAAGAATTACAAATGATGAAATTGCAGCTTCTCTTAATTCATAATTCGTTTTATATCGTTCACAAACGCTTTCGGTTTCCGCTTTTGCAGATACTAAACCGCGTAATTCGTAATTTGTAATTCAAGTGCTACACTTTTTCTTGAATGTTAAATTTCTTTCGTCGGGAAAACTCAAACTCATCAAACGGCAATTATACAGATGTTCCCGCCGACGCTTTGTGCGCTTACGATTTGCAGAAAACTTACGGACAGCGGCGCGTCGTCGATGATGTCAGTCTTTTTGTCGAACAAGGCGAAGTCGTCGGGCTGTTGGGCGCAAACGGCGCCGGCAAAACGACGACTTTTTATATGATGACCGGACTTGAACGCGGCGAAGAAGGAAAAATTTTCTTAAACGGGCAGGACATAACGAGTTTACCGATGTATCTGCGGGCGCGTTTGGGTTTGGGTTATTTGCCGCAAGAGCCTTCGATTTTT
>JACCYR010000020.1 GCA_013696385.1 Acidobacteriota bacterium | reverse complement strand
GTAGTGTTGATGACAAGTTTTATTATTCTGACAATTTTGGGTGAATTGGCGAAATAAATTGAATTTAGTTGTAAAAGTTTGCTGTGGTCGCATAATTTATTGAATTTTGTGGATAAATCTAGTAAATAAAAATAAAAAAAAGAATTCGCCGACCCGATTTTTTCAAATATTTTTCGATAATATCAAATAAAAATTATAAACGCCTAAATTTACTGTTGACGAGTTAAAGTAATTTCTGATAATATCCTTTCAGTTATTGCCTAAGTTTGTAGATTTCCATAGATCCCGCAGAAAACTTTTCTGAATTTAGATTCTTTCAAAGCTATGAATTGTCCTGTTTGTAATCGAAACAACTCCGTTGCTTTATCAATTTGCCCGAGTTGCGGAGCAATGATAAACGATTCTGTTCGTGAAGAACTTAAACCCAAAATTTCGCCGGCTGCCAAGAAAGCGAATTTTGAAATAGAAGAAAATTCGCCCGTGCCTGAGAAATCAAACCAGCCGGTTAACGCTACTCTGTCAAGCCCTAAAATCATGCTGAAAACAACCACGATGGAACTTGCCGTAAAAGCGACAAGCCCGACTCTGGTAGAATTTCACAACAAAAACGCGGCTTTACCCGAATGGCGTTTGCAGCTGCAAAACGTTGTGCGGAAACGTCATCAACAGACGGAACCGGAATCAAATACGGACAATTCCGACTCACCTTCCGTGCGGCAAACAAAGTTGGTAACAAGCGGTGCCAACGCGCTGAAAGCCGAAGTTGTCGAAGAAACCGCGCCGCCGGTTGACCACAAAAATCCAACCTTAAACAGCGCATTGCGACGCATTGAAAAATCGCGCCGACAATTTTTTGAGGATGAAAAGCCGTCGACCGCACCGGTTACTCCGGTACAAACGGCAAACAAAAATTATCCTTTTTACATTGCGTCTAAACAAACGGAAGTTGCGCCGAAACCCGCCAATATCAACCCGCCCGTAACCGTCCCCACCAAACTAAAAATGGCGACATCGCTAAAAACTCCAAGCAAACCGCTCAATACGAATAAATTGCCGCCGCTGCCGAAACCGGCAAAAATTTCAACTAGTTTTACTAAACCGCCCGCAGCCGCACCTAAAATTGAGCCAAAAAATGAGAGGAAGATTGAAGCTAAAAAACTTATCGAAATAGAGGACGCGATTAAGGAAGAAATTATAGAAGACGCAATTGTGGAGGAAATTGACGACTGTGCGCCGTTAGCAATGCGTTTTAATGCCGGACTTTTCGATTTAATTATCGGTTTTTTTGCTAGTCTGCTTTTGCTTACGCCGTTTTTGCTGGCAGGTGAAAGTTGGTTCACCTTCTCCGGATTTTTTACTCTTCTGGCGACTTGTGCGGCTGTGATGTTTGTTTATATGACAACGGCAATCGGTATTTACGGCAGAACCATCGGAATGCTGATTTTCTCCTTAGAAGTGATTGATATTGAAGGCGAAGAATATCCGACGATAATCCAAGCGGCAGTCAGCTCTGCCGTCTACCTTTTATCGCTGGCACTGGGCGGCATCGGATTTTTAACCCTGCTGTCAAATGAAGACAAACGCGCCCTTCACGATTTGGTTTCCCGAACAATTGTCGTCAAGGAATTTTAAAAACAGTCCAAAGTCTAAAGCCAAAGTTCAATGTTATAATATAAATGACATTGAACTTTGGCTTTAGACTTTGGACTGATAGAAAAGTGAACGAAAAAACTCTCGAAAAAATCTGCGCCGAACTTGCGTCTATATTAATCGGACAAAAGTTCGGCAAAATTTTTGCGCTCTCACGTTTTCGGCTGGCGATTGACTTTCGCTTGCGCGATTCTGCCTATCTTTTATTGAGCGTTGAGCCTTCCGCGCCGCGAATTTATATTATCACACGGCGTTTGCGCGAGCTTGAAAAACAATCGAAAAATCCAACGCCTTTCATTCTTCTTTTGAGAAGCAAATTGGCAAATTCTGTTCTGCGAACAATTGAAAAGTTAAAGGATGAGCGCGTCGTGCGCTTTGCTTTTGCTGTGCGAAACGAACTTGGGCAAACGGAAAATTACACGCTTGTTGCTCAACTGACGGGTCGCTCGGCAAATCTTTTTCTGCTTGATAAAAACGATTTTATTCTCGATTCCTGCCGCGAAACTTTTGGCGCGGGACAAGAAACCGCTTCGCGTTATTCGCCGCCGATTCGAGA
>JACCYR010000131.1 GCA_013696385.1 Acidobacteriota bacterium | reverse complement strand
ACCTGCTGTTTGCCGCGTGTTTCCATTCCTTGCACGCGCCCGCGCCGCGAATTAAGGTCGCCCATAATATCACCCGAAACTTCCTGCGGACAGAAAACTTCAACGTCCATGATTGGTTCTAAAAGTGTCGGTCTGGCTTTTTCCATCGCGTTGCGAAATGCTTTTCTGCCCGCTGCTCGAAAACTGTGTTCGTCGGAATCAACCGTGTGATAACTGCCGTCAATCAGTGTAACTTTAAAATCAACCAACGGATAACCGGCAATCGAGCCGTTTTGCGCGGCTTCGACAATTCCCTTTTCGATTGCCGGACGAAAGTTTTGCGGAATCGAGCCGCCGAAAATTTTGTCAACAAATTCAAAACCCGCACTTCTTTCAAGCGGTTCAAAGATACATTTGCAATCGCCGAATTGCCCGCGTCCGCCGGATTGTTTTTTATGTCTGCCCTGCACTTCAACTTGCGCCGTAATCGTTTCTTTATAAGGAACTTTCGGCGGATGAAGCGCGACTTCAACGCCGTATTTATTTTTCAATTTATCAACGACGGTTTCGATATGCAGTTGTCCTGAACCTGAAAGAATAAATTCTTTGGTTTGCGCGTCGCGGTCAAAATGAAGGCTTGGGTCTTCTTCGAGAATTTTGTGCAGCGCGGTTGAGATTTTATCTTCGTCGGCGCGTGATTTCGGCTCAATTGCAAAGGCAATCGCAGCTTCTGGGTATTGGATATTCGGATAAACAATCGGATTGGCTTTGTCGCACAAAGTATCGCCGGTTTGCGTGTCTTTTAATTTGACAACCGCGATAATGTCGCCGGTGGTTGCTTCGGGAACTTTATCTAAATTCTTTCCCTGTAAAACGTGCAGTGCGCCAAGCCGCTCCATCGTGTCGCGCCGTGAATTATAAACGGTTGCGTCGCTCGATATTTTGCCCGAAACGACTTTCATAACATTGATTCTGCCGGCAAACGGGTCGGCAATCGTGCGAAAGACAAAGGCAGAAAACGGTTCGTCGTTTGAATAGTTGCGCGTCGTGCGCGTCGTTTCCTCCGCATCTTTGAAACCGAATTCGGATTCGTGCGCGGCAGGATTCGGCGCAAATTCAACAATGTGGTCGAGCAAAACAGAAAGTCCGGCGAGCGTTTCGGATGAAACCGCATAAACCGGACAGAGTTTGCTTTTGGCGATTGCTTTCGAGAGATTCGGAATAATATCTTCTTCGTCCAATGTGCCGTTTTCAAAGTATTTTTCCAATAACTCGTCGTCTGATTCGGCGACCAATTCGATAATGCGTTCGCGGGTTTTGTCAATCAAATCGCGTCCGCTTTCGGGAATCGAAATTTCTTTTGCCTTGCCGTTTTCGTCAAACTCGTAAGCCTTCATATGGACGACATCAACCACGCCTTTAAACTCGGCTTCTTGTCCGATGGGCAATGTAAAAGGCACAATTGAACGCGCAAAACTCGTCGATGCGGTATCAAGTGCGTGTCCGAAATCGGCGCGTTCCTTATCTAATTTATTGATGACCATACACCGCGGCAAAAGAAATTCGTTGGCGTAATTCCAAGTTTTTTCGGTTTGCACTTCGATGCCGTTCACGCCGTCAACCACAACCAACGCGCAGTCGGAAACGCGCAACGCCGGACGCGCATGCGACACAAACGCCGCATAACCGGGCGTGTCAATCAGATTGATTTTTGTGTCTTTATATTCGAGATGGGCAAAATTGTTGTTGAGCGAAACTTTTCGCTCAATCGAATCTTCATCGTAATCAGTAATGGTCGTTCCGTCGGTAACTTTTCCCCAGCGCGAAGTTGCTTCGGCGATATATAGCAGCGAACTAACAAGTTGGGTTTTACCCGCGTCGCCGTGTCCAATGACAGCCAGATTGCGTATGTTTTCTGTTGTAAATGCTTTCATTTTCGGCAAAATCTCCTTTTTTATCAAAGTTTCAAGTTCCAAATTTCAAGTTCCAAGTCAAAGAAAATACAACTTTGAACACGGAACTATGAACTAAAGAAATTGGTAAATTTAATTTATCCGACTCGGCAAAAGATAGCAAGAAGAGCGCGGATTTTACTTGTTTTCCGTGCAAAAAGATCTTTACCGAAACTTTCTCAAAAATGCGGAAACACGCACGAAGTAAGTGTGTTCTTTGCGCCCTTACGC
>JACCYR010000461.1 GCA_013696385.1 Acidobacteriota bacterium | reverse complement strand
AGCTATGAAATGAATATGACCGGTTATATGATAAATATCGGCTTTCGGTCGGCGGTATAATAACAAGTTTTTGAAGGTTGAAATTGTCGTCGCGTAATATGGCAGCTGGTCAAAAAAGATTTCAAATTTTTCTTGCGAAAGGCTTTTGGCGATTTGTCTGAAAACTTTTTCGATGCTGACGGATTCCGATAATTTTCTTTCAATGTAAAGTAACCTTTTTTTCATAAAGCTATAAAGTCATTTCAATATCAGAGTTCGATTATTTTCTGAAAGCGCATTTTTTAACATCTCCAGAGAAATCGGTGTTGTTCCGATATGTTCAACCACCAAACCTGCCGCTAAGTTGGCGAACTTTGCCGCTCTCAGATAACTCATTCCGCTTCCGAGTCCCGCCGCTAAACAAGCAATAACCGTATCTCCCGCGCCTGTTACATCATAGACATCTCTGGCTAAAGCTTTTAAATGTCGCGGCTGTTTGTTTTTCTCAACCAAAGTCACTCCGTCTTCACCTTCTGTAATTAATAATGCCTCAAGTTGAAGTTTCCCAACCAATTTCTTTCCCGCATCTTCAATCAAATCACGCTCGTCTTCCTCCAGTTTGCAGGCTTCGGCTACCTCACGACGATTTGGTGTCAGTAGATTTGCATATTTGTATTTTGAAAAATTTTTCCCCTTTGGGTCAACCAAAACCAATTTATTTTCCTCTCTCGCTGTCGTTATCAGACGCAACAACAAACTATCGGTTAAAACACCTTTAGCGTAATCTGATAATACAATAACTTTGACCTCATTAATTAAATCTGAAATCCGGTTCCAAAGTTTCGCTTCTTGATTTTCATTTAATCTCTCTTTAGTTTCTTGATCAATTCGCACAATTTGCTGGCTGTGAGCGATAATGCGGGTTTTGACGGTTGTTTGTCTTTCGGTAATTTTTATTAAAAAATCAGCGGAAACATTTGAATCAGCTAAAATTTCGGGAAACAACTCGGCTTCCTGATCATCACCGATCGCGCCAACCAGAAAAGGTTGTGCGCCGAGTCCGGCAATATTGGCAGCGACATTTGCCGCGCCGCCTGCACTTACGCTTGTATTTCTTAGATTCATGACCGGAACCGGGGCTTCGGGCGAAATACGGGTAACATTTCCCCACCAAAAACGATCAAGCATGACATCGCCAACTATCAAAACTTTTACTTTTGAGAAGTTTTCTAAATTCTTCATTTTGATTTGGAATCGTTTTTTATTGAACAGTTTTACATTAAATTAAAGGTAAGTATATTTAGCATCAATTATTTCACACCAAATATGAGCGACCGTAATATGGGCTTCCTGAATTCGTGCAGTTCTTGCCTCTGGAATCAAAATGCAGGCATCGCATAAAGACGCCAGTTTTTTACCTTTCGCGCCGGTCAATCCCAAGACTCTGCATCCGAACTGCCGCGCCGTCATTATGGCTGAGATAACATTTGGTGAATTTCCGCTCGTGCTGATGGCAATTAACAAATCACCTTCGCGTCCGAGGGCTTCGATTTGTCTGGCAAAAACTCTCTCAAAATCAAAGTCGTTGGTTATTGCCGTCAGCACAGAAGAATCGGTGGTCAAAGCAATTGCCGATAATGCCTTTCTGTCAGTTTCATAGCGACCAACAAATTCCGCCGCGATATGTTGGGCATCTGCCGCGCTGCCGCCGTTACCGCAAATCAAAATTTTGTTTCCCTTTTCAAGAGTTTTAAAAATCAGTTCGGCGCAAGTTTCAATATTGGTTTTTTCTTCTTTTAAGATTTTTTGAAATAATTCAATGTGAGTTTTCAGTGAATTCTCAATCAAGTTTTTCTGGTTGGATTGACTTAAATTCTGCTCTTCGGATTTTTCTCGATTTTGCATTATTTTTTCAATTATACTGCTTGAAGAATGTCCTTCTTTCAGAGGAATTGAGAACACTCTGCCGCCGTTTTTTTTTACCAGATCCGCGCCGATGATTTCTTTCGCCTTCCAATCACCGCCTTTGACCAACACATCGGGTTTTATTTCAGCGATGAGTTTTTCCGGCGTTAATTCGTCAAAAATTCTAACTTCATCAACCCACCGCAAATTTTTTAGGATTTCCGCTCGATCATTTTCCGAAATAAATGGTCGCCGACTCCCTTTTATTTTCCGCACCGAACTGTCGCTGTTGAGACCAACAATCAATTTTGTTCCTAATTGGCGGGCTTGTCTGAGCAAATCAATATGTCCGGGATGAATTATATCAAAGCAGCCGTTCGTAAAAACTATAATTTCCATTTTCCGGCAAAATCACATTCGCTTTTTAGCGATTAATAAAAATTCGGCAAAAACAAAACTGATGAAAACAAGGGCAAAGATCCGCCAACCGTAAATAATTATCGAACTGTAAAATCCCTCGTAAGTCAAACTTACCAAAAACATATAATAAGCCGTCGCCCGACCAATGGTAATTGTTTGGTTTTCAATCAATGCGGAATAAGCAAAACGCAGAAACATTCCGGCAATAATCATTCCGATCACGACTCCGATGGGACCAAAATTTCGCAGCAGATCTCCGACCGGAGTTAAAGCATATGAATTCCCGTTAAAATTAAAATACAAATCGCTATAGGCGCGGGCATCAAAGATCGCTGGTTTTTCCGCCCATAAAAAACGCGGGATAAACGAAGTCCAAAGGTCTGTCATGATATTATTTTCCAGCCCGTAAGAAGCCTCGTATGGCTTTAGTCGTTCATAATTGGAAACTAC
>JACCYR010000456.1 GCA_013696385.1 Acidobacteriota bacterium | reverse complement strand
GTTTTTTTCGCCACGCCGTCGCGTGAAATTGCGTATAACACCGGAAAATCAATTTGCTCGTCGGTTGCGCCCAAATCAATAAAAAGGTCGTAAATCTCGTCAAGAACTTCTTCCGGTCGTGAATCTTGACGGTCAATTTTATTGACGAGAGCAATTGCCGGAAGTTTTTGTTCGAGTGCTTTGCGAAGAACGAAACGGGTTTGCGGCAAACAACCTTCCGCCGCGTCAACCAGCAGAACAATGCCATCAACCATTTTCAAAACGCGCTCGACTTCGCCGCCGAAATCGGCGTGTCCGGGCGTGTCTAAGATATTGATTTTGTAATCGCCGTAATGCACCGAAGCGTTTTTCGCCATAATCGTGATGCCGCGTTCACGTTCCAAATCCATCGAATCCATCACGCGGTCGGCGACGGTTTCGTTATCGCGGAATGTGCCGGATTGTTTGAGCATCGCGTCCACAAGCGTCGTTTTGCCGTGGTCAACGTGCGCGATGATGGCGATGTTGCGAATTTTTTCTGTTGTCATCATAGATATAAATACTGCGCTTAAAATAAACGAGAATAATGACGGATTGAAGCGGAAATTGCAACTTGGAAATAAAAAGACCGAACAGAAATTGCCTGTCCGGTCTTTTTGAAAAGTTTATCTATTTTAATTTAACGAACTCTTTCTTTTTCAACAATTAAATTATTGTCAACATTAAAAACGCCCGAAACTCCGTTTGCCAAAATATTTGCCAAATTATAATCTCCGCGCGTTGCGACATAACCTTCCAATGAAACTCGTCCACCGTCAACAATAATTCTGACCGATGGATTAACTCCTTGCAAATAACGATAAAGACTTCCGCCATCGCGGGAAAATGTCTGAATGATTCGGTAGCGAATTGCATCGTCAAAACCGGAAAGCGGCAGAATTTCGATATTATTTATCACATTTCTAACGCCTTTGATATCTTCGACGCTGCGTTCGGCATCAGATTTGTTCTGCGCGTTTCTGACTTTGCCAAACAAAGTTACAGTGTTTCCGTCAACCTTAAATGAAATATTGTCGAAAACGCCATAATACGGCATTGTTAAAATTTTCTTGAAAACCTTTCGTTCAATCTCCGAACGCGAAGTTTTTTCATTATCGGAAAAACTTTGAGCCTGAACATTGAGCGAAGAAAAACCTAAAATTGCGATGACTGCTATAAATAAAAAACTTTTTAAGAATCTCATCTCTTGTGTTTCTCCTAAATTAAATTACAAAGCAAATCATGTTTGTTTTGTTGTAGGTATTGGACGCAAATTTAAAGCAAAAAGATGTCAAATTTTGCGGAAAAAAACGTAAAGTTTTGTAAATAAAATCAGGCTGTCTGCGGATAGTTTGACGGAATTTTTAAGGAGAAAACGCAAGCGAAAAAGTTCATTTATTTTCAGAAAACCCGATTTGTCGCAAGGCTTCGTAAAGCACGATTCCGACGCTTGCAGCAAGATTAAGACTGCGGACATTTTTATTTGCCATCGGAATTGTCAAACAATTTTCCCAATTAGCTTTAAGCAGTTCTTCGGGCAAACCGCGGGTTTCGCGTCCGAAAATTAAACAATCGTTTTCTCGATATTGAAAATCAGTGTAACTTCTCTCGCTTTTAGTTGTAAAATAAAGAAAACGAGAATCAGGCAGGAAGCGATAAAGATTTTCCAAATCAAAGTAGCGGTGGATTTTAACCTCATTCCAATAATCAAGACCGGCGCGTCTGACCGCCTTTTCGTCCAGCCGAAAACCTGTAACGCCGACAATATGCAAATCGGTAAAAGTCGCCGCGCACAAACGCGCAATATTGCCCGTGTTGGGCGGAATTTCCGGTTCGACCAAGCAAACATGAAGCATCTGTAAATGTTAAAACGGAAAACGAAAAATGCAAAATTTAAGTTTAGAAATTTAATTTTCCATTTTCCATTTTCTATTTTCTATTATTGAAAGCATCTTAATTTATCAAAATGTCATCAATTAACACAGTCCTAAGCGGTAAAATGTGCTGAATTTTTTAGTTTGTGCTACAATCCGCAAGAGTTAAATTTCAATAAAAAACTGAGGAGAATTACTAAGTGTTTTTGCGTTTTAATACTTTTATATTATTATTTGCTTTGCTTTTTTTGACCGCCGTTTCATCTGTTTTCGCTCAAGAAACTGCTAATAAAAAAGAAAAATCAGATAAAAAAACAGCAACGCCGACGGCTAGTTTTAATAAAGAAGCGGCGACTGCCGAACAAGTTGCCGAATCAGCTATTTTAATTTATGGCGGTTTAGGCGGCAGACAAACCCTCGACCAAATTCGCAAAACTGCTCTGGAACGCGGCAAAATAACCGTCAAAAATGCTGAAGGTAAAACCGAACAAGCAAATTATGAACGCTGGATTTTGCGCGGCGACAGTTTGGGCAAGGAACGGATTCGCTTTGAACAGGAATTTCCCAATGCAAAGTTTGCTTTGATTTATAACGGCGAAAAAGTTTTCGGACTTTTTAACAATTCTGTTTTCGCGCCGCGTGAAGATGCTTCGCAAGGCTTTGAAAACCAAATCTGGCACGGGCTTGAAGCTCTGCTCCGTTATAAGGAAAACGGTTCGACGCTCGAACTTGTCAAACGCGACAAGGTGATGGGCGTTGATTATTATGTTGTCAACGTAATGGACAAGCAAAATCGTAAAACCCGCTTTTACGTCAGTGCAAAAAAATTCCGTGTGATGATGCTCGAATATACGGAAGGCGGCGTGAACTACCGCCGTAAATTTTACAATTATAATTACGCGCAGGGAACGCTCGTTCCTTATCGCACGGTGTTGTGGGCAAATGATAATCAAATCGAAGAGTCCGAAGTTCAAACCATTAGTTTCGGGCAGAAAATTGACGACAATCTATTTCAAGGAAGTTAATTTGGGAAAAACTGCAACTTTACTCTGGCTTGTTAGTGTTATGAATCAGCTCTTCCAATTCAAAACACAGGAGAAAATTTATGAACAAGCCGAAAACTATTTTTACAATTACTGCTTTTTTTATTGTTTGTCTGCTGAATTTGACAAATTCTTTTGCCCAAACCGACGCGCAGATGCGGCAAGCCGAACCGAGTTACGAAGTTGTTCTGCACATTTTAACCGCGTCAAACGGTGCAGGCGGCAGACAATCTGTTCCGCAGCCGCTCGCAAATGTGGTTAAAAAACTAAAAAACACATATTCTTTTTCCAATTACCATTTGGATTCAACCTATCTTCAAAGAACCGCCGGAAGCATAGAATTCAAGAGTGTTTCCAATGTGCTGAATCAAAATCAGGAAAGTTTTACGCCGACTTTTTCCGATTGGTCGCTTGTTGGAATAAAAAGTTTTCCGCTTGCTCAAGAAAAAAAATTGATTCAGTTTCAAAGTTTCAGATTTGGGCAGAGAGTTCCGATTAGAACTTCAACGGGCGTTGTCAATTACGAACAAATCGGGCTGTCCATCCAAAAAATCAGCTTACCCGAAAATGTGCCAACCATCATTGGCAGTTTATCAACTTCAAAGCCTGATGAGTTAATGTTTTTAGTTTTGACCGTCAAACCAACCGAAGAATAAAGAAGTGAAAAACTAAAAACTAAAAGTGAAAAATTTGCTCTTTAGTTTTTCATTAATTAGTTTTTCACTTTTCGCTTGAACTTTCTGCAACCTTTCGAGCCGCCGTGCGTGTTTGAAAACATCGGCGGCTTTTGTATTGGTTGAGAATATGTTGTAAAAAGATATGCGTGTATGGCTTTGGACAAATTCGAGAAACGGAGTGCGGAGGTGTTGCAAACCATCGTGCCAATTGAAACTTTGTCCGACCACGCGCTGATAGAAGCCGCTAAAAACAGCGACGAAGCGGCATTTGCCGAAATCGTCCGCCGTTATCGCAGCCCGATTACCAACTATCTTTATCGCTTTTTGAACGATTACGAGGAAGCCGTAGATTTAG
>JACCYR010000443.1 GCA_013696385.1 Acidobacteriota bacterium | reverse complement strand
CGCGTTTTAGTGGCAACGGATGTCGCGGCGCGTGGGATTGATGTAGATTTGGTGTCGCATGTGATAAACTATGACGTGCCGGAAGTGCCAGAAGATTACGTTCATCGCATCGGGCGCACGGGTCGCGCGGGCAATAAAGGTCGGGCAATTACGCTTTTAACTGTCGCGGACGAACATACAATGCGAGCCATCGAACGATTAACCGGACAGTCGGTTGAGCGTGTTTTATTGCCGGATTTCGGCGGCACTTTGTCGGCGGCAAAAAACCCTACCAAAAAAATTGAGCCGGGCAAAAAGAAAACTTTTCGTTCTTTCGGTCGGCGACGTTCCAGATAATTTTAGATAAATGAAGGAGAATTTATGATAGATAAAAAATTTGAACTTGGTCAAACGGTGGAAATGCCGTGTTCGGTTTGTGATGCCGAACAAAATCATACTGCCCAATCAGTAACCAAATTAGGCAAAATGACGAAAGCGGTCTGCGATGCATGCGGAACGGTCAGCGCATTCCGGCGCGGCAAAAAAGTGTCAGTTGATACCGGCAAAACTAAAGCCGGAACGCCATACAGCCAGTCGCAAAAATATAAAAAAGGACAAGCAATGATGCATTCGACTTTCGGTCAGGGCGAAGTTACTGCCGTAGTTGACGCTCAAAAAATTGATGTCCTTTTCGGTGACCAAATGCGTCGTTTGGTTCATGCACGCCAATAATTAACTGAATCATTTTGCAGAATGAAAGAAAGGCGATTCGAGCTATTTGAATCGCCTTTTTTTATCAACACTTCGGACAATTTTTTTGACAATAGAATCGCGTCAACTCTTTATTTTTAACTTTGTTCGTATTTAAATCAAAGTTAGCACGATACCTGACTTTGATTTAGTGTGAAACAGATTGTTCCGACATTTTAGCCGCCGCGAAGTTCATCGGTTAGTTTGGGAATTTAACGATTGGCTGCCGCTAAAACTTTTTCGATTTCCAGTAAATCCTTTTTTATTATTTCCGATGAACTTTCGTCCTTGAGTTTATTTTCAGATTGTTGGCAGATTTGATAGTGTTCCTCAAATTCGGCTAATTTATTTTGCTTGATTTGGGCGAATGCTAACGCGCATTCATATAAAACAATGGCGTAATTTTCCTCTTGATAATATTCACGAAAGACGGACAACGCTTCCTTGTAATATCTTTCGGCTATCTGATAATTTCCTTCATTCGTCGGCGGGACGATTGCTTGCCGATACGCTTCGTGAACTTTGGCGGAATCGGCGGATATTAAGCGATTGGCGTATTCGGAAAGCATATAAGGAAAGTTTAAGTTTTTCAGGTTCGTTTCGCGCATCATGTTTATCGCCTCCGCCAAAACCTTTGCCGCCTCCGCCGGTTCTCGCGGCGTTATCACCCACGAATAATATAAATCTTTGGCAACTAATTCGTGTCGTTCGCCGTAAAACTGTTTTCTCAATTCGAGTGCGCGGCGGACGTGAAACGTCATTTTCTCGCGGGCTTCTGTGGCACGCGACGACTAATTTCTGCCTGAAACAGCTTTTACAAATTTTGCTGTCGGTTTTGATAATCAGCTTCGCACCACGTCAACTCCGCGGTTCTGTGCTTTACTTACACGCAGAAATGCAGAACAGTCGGCGTAAAAATTCTGAAACGTATAAATTACTGCGAAAATCAAACCCTATTTTCTTCCGCCGCGAAAAATCAAACCTAAAACCAAACCGATTGCCGCCGAAATCAGAATTGTTTGACCGGGTTTCTGACGCGCATATTCTTTTGCGTCTTCAACCAATTCTTTCGGGTCTTTTTGCTGCAATTCCTTAAATTTATCGCCGGCTTGCACGAATTTTTCGTTAGCAAAATCTTTTGCTTTAAGTGCTGCGTCCTGCAATTTTTGCCCGTATTCTTGGGCTTGTCCCTTTAAATCTTCCATATATTCGTTGGGTGTTTTGTCCTCGCCATTAGTCGGACTAACTGGAATTAAACCTTGTTCTTTTTGTTCCATTTCTTCTTTTTGTTCCATTTTTTTATCTCCTTTTTTATAATTTAACCGCAAAATTTTTACTGCTTTCAAACTGACAGATGAATTTTTATCTGTCAACGTTGTTACGCTTTTTCAATAAAATTTGTTCCCGCTTGTTCAACTTGACAACCTTATCAATTAAATGAGAGATTATCAAGTAAGTAAGTGCTTACTTTAATAAAAAGAGGAACAAGTATTGGACAAAAATATCGAAACAACGGCAACGCGAATGTCAGGCGACGAAAGACGGGCGCAGATTCTGCAAGTTGCCATCAGACTTTTTTCAAACAGAGGTTTTAGCGGCA
>JACCYR010000435.1 GCA_013696385.1 Acidobacteriota bacterium | reverse complement strand
GAAAATTTCCAATGAAAGCCCGGACTTCGAATCGGTAAAACAGTCGGCGACAAATTCAAATACCGCTAAGTAAAAAGCCAGCTGTTTTATAATCAAAAAAGGCGAGAGAAATAATTAAAAATTCTCTCGCCTTTTTTTCTTAACCAATCGCTCTGCGTCGCCTTAATTTAAGCCGAAGCGTCTTTTACTTCCGTCGGATTATACGGCGGAAGCGTAACGCGGGCGCGTGGTTCTTTTTTCAAACCCAACGCCCAATCCGCTTGCATCAAGGTATGAATATCGCGCGTTCCTTCGTAGATAATAGCAGCTTTGCAGTTTCGCAAATAGCGTTCAACCGGATAGTCGTTGGTGTAGCCGTTTGCGCCGTGAATTTCAATCGCCATTGACGCGGCTTTTTCGCTGCGAATCGTGGCTTGCCATTTTGCCAAACTCGCGGCTTTTGCCGACGGCTTGCCTTCGTTTTTTAAATATCCGCATTTCAGCCACAAAAGATGCGACATTTGATAATCGGCTTCCATATCGGCGATTTTTTGTTTGACGAGTTGGAAATTGGCGATTGTCTGCCCTTGAACTTCGCGTGTATTCGCATAAGCAACCGACGCATCACGCGAAGCGCGAATCACGCCCGTCGCGCCTGAGGCAACGGTGTAACGTCCATTTTCCAAACTGAACATCGCAATCTTAAAACCTTCGCCTTCTTGTCCGAGCATATTTGCATTCGGAACGCGCACATCTTGCAAAGTAAAATAGCCGGTGTTTCCCGCCTTGATGCCGAGTTTGCCGTGCAGAGTTCCCGACGAAAATCCGTCCATCGTCCGTTCGACAATAAAACAACTCATTCCCGAATGGTCGCGGTTTCGGCGTTTTTCTTCGTCCGTCCAACAGAAAAATAAAAAATGGTCGGCAACATCGCCCAAAGAAATCCACATTTTTTCGCCATTCAAAACCCAATCGTCGCCGTCGCGCCGCGCATTTGAACGCATTCCGACAACATCGCTACCGGCGTTCGGTTCAGTCAAACCAAAAGTTGCAAGTTTTTCGCCCTTCGCCTGCGGGACGAGATATTTTTGCTTTTGCTCCTCAGTTCCCCAAGCCAGCAAACTCAAAGAATTCAACCCGACGTGAACGCTCATCGCCACGCGCAAAAAAGTGTCCATCGCTTCGAGTTCTTCGCAAACCAGCCCAAGCGAAATATAATCAAATCCCGCGCCGCCGTATTGTTCGGGAATGCAAACGCCAAGCAGTCCGAGTTCCGCCATTTTGTCAAAAACTTCCCGCGAGAAATGCGCTTTTTCGTCCCATTCTTTGATAAAGGGCGCAATTTCGCCTTGGCAAAATTCGCGCACGGTTTTTTGTAATGCGATATGTTCTTCGCTCAATTCAAAATCAATCATTTCATCTCCTAAATAAATTTATATATCTTTATGAAAAACTAATTCTTTAATAATTCTTTTGGCTAATCCTCTTGAAATTTTTTGTGGTATTTCTGCGTGTGCCGGATTCTCTACTATATTTTCTCTGGATTTTCCTTTGTCGGGTCTTCCTCAACTATTATTTCTATTGGCTTTTCTACATATTCACGTCCGATTTTTTGTAAATGTCCAACATTTATTTCACCGGCACTGATTATTATTCCACTTGGGGATGTATCCAGCCCGCGATGAAATATTGGAAATAATTCTTGTAAATTAAGAATTGCAAGACGACTGACTGAAATATTTTCGCCTTTGAAGATTGAACTGGATTTTCGCCCGTCTTTAATATCCCACCAAGTGCGATGGATAGCACGGACAATATTTTCTTCGGGAGGAATCGGCGAACGAGTCATTAAATATTAGAGTAATTTTATAATCTTTTCGGTTAATTTGAAAATGTCTGCTAATGCTACGACGGATTCCTCGTTTAAACTTTCGATGAAATACTCGATTTTATCAGGATAAAATTCTATTTCTATCGCTTGCCCATTTCTATCTTCCCAGCCTAATTCCAGATTTCCCTCAAGTGTAAAAAACAGACTTGGCTGAAACTGTCTGAGTTCAGGCATTCTTTTTACAAATCTTTCAAAATTCAGAACAGACGATTTTGATATTTTTTTACCTTTTCCGCCATACCAGCCACTTGGATATTTTCTAAATTCTTCAAACCGCCGCTTTCCGTTTTCACCGATTACGGCTATTGCTTCGCGGCTCAAAATAAAATTTCCTTTCTGTTTTGGTTCGGCAGATTTAACTTCAAATTCTTGCATTTTATCTCTCCTTGCCTAAACATTATACGAAGCAATTTTGCCCTGACAAATCAAATTACTACAAAACTATTTTTTCACCATAATACTTTCCATCAGTTTTTTTGCTTCGGGAATTGCGTCAATCGCCTTTAGAACTTGCGGGTCAACTTCGAGTAAAACTTGTTGCCCGGCTTCGGTTGAACTATTGGCGGTGGCGAGTTCTTCGCGCAAGCGCGTTTTGGCGTAATCAATCTGGCTGTTGATATTTTCCGCCGTCAAACCGTTTTCGGTGTCTTTGACAGTAAAGTTGCGAAATGCCTCGAACAATTTGTCGTTGATTTGAAATTCGCCGGTTTGGACGGTTTGAGTATAGTTTTGCTTTTCGACTTTGTAATTTTCAAAACTTTTGATTTGTCCCGCAACCAAGTTTCGCACAAAGAAAAACGCGGCTTCGTTGAGACGAAAACGCAAGGGCGTTGGAGCAAGTGCGGGTGCTTTTAAATCGGGTTCGATGCCGCGTCCGCCGTAAAAAACTCGTCCGCCGGCGGTTGTTATCGGAACGCCCGCCGGTTTCGGTTTCGTCGCGCCGGTTTCTTCGTCGGCGTGATTAGTGTAATAATCGTAAATCGAACCGCTTGAATAATCTTTTTGCAATGAACGTCCGAAAGGCGTGTAATAACGCGCCATTGTCAAAGTCAAACCCGTGCCGTGAGGAAGCGGGAAAACTCTCTGCACGAGACCTTTGCCAAAACTGTCGCTGCCAACAACCAAGGCGCGTCCATAATCTTGAAGCGCACCGGCAACGATTTCCGAAGCCGAAGCCGAACCGCCGTTTATCATTACGACTAGCGGGAAATTTTCCTTATTTCCGCCGACTGTGGGAAGTTCCTGAGATTTTGAATAACGCGAACGTCCTTTGACGGAAACGACGGTTTGACCGCTTGGGACAAACCGGCTGACGACTTCGATGGCTTGCGGCAATAATCCGCCCGGATTGTTTCTCAGGTCAAGCACGAGGCTTTTCATTCCCTGTTTTTTCAAATCAGCAATGGCTTCGTCTAGTTCGTCGGCACTCGTTTCTTGAAACCCGCCGGTAAAACCGACGTAACCAACGCCGCCGTTGAGCATAAAGTAATTACGAATCGAAGGCAGCGGAACACCACCGCGGACGATGGTAAAATCAATCGGCTTGTCTTGTCCGGCGCGTCCGATTTTAACATTAACAGGCGTTCCGCGTGGTCCGCGGACATTTTTGGAAACTTCCGCGCTCGTCCATTCCGTCGCGTCTTTGCCTTCGACTTGAACAAACCTGTCGCCGTAACGCAGACCGGCTTTGTCGGCGGGCGTGTTTGGAATAATGGATTGGATATAAACACCGTCGCGGTGCTGCAAAATAGAAACGCCGATGCCGTAAAATTGCGAAGATTGGTCTTCGTAAAGTTTGCGAAACTCATCGCGGGTAAAAAACGACGAATGCGGGTCGAGTGTGAACAACATACTTTGAATCGAACTTTCCGTAATTTTTTCGTGGTCAACTTCCCCGATATAATTTTTATCAATTACGTCGAGTGCTTCGCGGTAATCCGAAACCACTTTTTCCGAAGTCAAAGATACATCAGCCGTTGATTTCACCGGCAATTTACCGAGTATTCCGCCCAAAACCGCCCCGATGACAACTATTAAAATAGCAATTATGCCAAACTTTCTGCTCATTGATTATTCTCCAAACTTTTAAAACTATAACATACTTTCGTTGAAAAAAGTCAGCCGTCGGTTGTTTCAAATTTCAGGTTTCAAGCAAAATCAAATAGACGAAACAAAAACCTGAAACCTGAAACTTGAAACTTGAAACTTGAAACTCTATCATTACACTTTGCCAAATGAAAACTACTTTATCAATCGTCATTCCCGCTTTTAATGAAGAATCAAGACTCGGCGATTCCGTCAGGCAAATTCTCGAATATATCAACAAAGAAAACCTCGCCGCCGAACTGATTGTCGTGGACGACGGTTCAAGCGACGCGACGGCGAAAGTCGCCGAAACAGTTTGCGCCGAATTTCCTACCGTCGAAACAAACGTCATTCGCTACGAAGAAAATCGCGGCAAAGGTTTCGCCGTCAAAACAGGTCTTCTTGCCTCTGTCGGCGAGGTTGCTTTGTTCACCGATGCCGACCTTTCTACACCGATTTCCGAATTGCCGAAACTTGTCGAACCAATCGAAAAAGGCGACTTTGATGTTACCTTCGGCTCACGCGCACTCGATAGAAATTTGATTGGAACGCATCAACCGTGGCGGCGCGAACAAGGCGGAAAAGTTTTTAATCTGATTGTGCGAACTCTGACAGGCTTACCTTTTTGGGATACACAATGCGGCTTTAAAGCGTTTGGTATGCAAAAATTTCGCCCGCTTTTAGACGTAATGCAGATTGAGCGTTTCGGCTTTGATGTCGAATTTCTTTATGTCGCCAATTATCACGGCTTGCGTTTGAAAGAAATTCCCGTCCGTTGGAATCATTGCGAAGGCACAACGGTCAGTGTTTTCCGCGACAGCCAACGAATGTTCAGCGAAGTGCGGCAAATTCGCCAAAATGCGAAACGCGGAGTTTATGACAACGCGAAATAATCTGAGAGATAGTCCGAAAAGTAAAAAGCGTATTTTCAATAAGTTAGATAAATTGAAAAATGTTCGTCAGGTGAATAAACTTGCTTATTATGAGCAACCAAATTTATTCAACATGTTTAACTGACGAACAATGGAATTTTATCAAAGAATACTTTCCGA
>JACCYR010000403.1 GCA_013696385.1 Acidobacteriota bacterium | reverse complement strand
GAAACGCACGTTGAGCGCGGAGAAAAGTGTTCCGAAACTGATTGCCAGCAAAATTGCCAAAACAACAAAAAGCGGTGCCAGCAGAATTTGAAAAGTTAAATTTACGCCGTAATAAATCATTAAACCGACGAGAATGACAAAACCCAACGCCAAATCAATCAAACCGGAAAAAGTCGCTGCCGTCGGCACAATCAAGCGCGGAAAGTAAATTTTCGTGACCAAATTCGTATTACTGACCAAACTGTTGCTCGCCAAAGTAACGGAATTATTAACATACAGCCAAATCAGCAAACCGCTTAACGCAAAAAGCGGATACGGAAAATTTATCGAATCAAAACGCGCAAATTGGCTGAAAATAACGGTAAAAATCGCGGTCGTCAAAACCGGCTGCAAAATCGTCCACAAAACTCCGATTGCCGTTTGTTTATAACGTACTTTTATATCACGCCACGTCAAAAAATAGAGCAGTTCGCGGTAACTCCAAAACTCGCGCCACGCGAAAATATTTCGCCACTTCGACGGTTCGATTTTTGTGATTTCGGCTCGATGCGGAAAGTTTTCCAGCTCTGTCTTCATTCGATTTCCAACTTTTCAAAACGCCGTGAATAATTTTCCTTCTTTAATTTACGTTTTGCTTCGACGACGGACATCGGCACGCCCAACCGCACAAGGAATTTCGCCAGTTCAAAGTTTGAATTTGCGCCGCGCCAATTTTGCCGCGCCAGTTTCCACGCCTGTTTTTTATTGCCGTGCTGGAGCAAATCACGCGCGTAATGAAACTTTGTCGCGGTTTGCGCTCGGCTTAATTCGTTTTCGCTTACGCCGAGAAGATTAAAATTGCGCCATTGCGCTTCAAGAACTTCTTTGAGCATCAGCAGCAAATCTTTGCTCGTATTGTAATCGTGATGCCGCCAGACGGAAAGAATTTGCTCGTCAAAGGCAAAATCGCCGAGCGCGGCAAGTTTTAGATACATTTCGTAATCTTCAAGCCGTGAATCTTCATTCCAGCCAACATTTTCCAATACCGAGCGGCGGTAAAAAATAGTCGAACTGACGGGTGCGATACCTTTGACCAACATCGGACGCGCGTCGCCGTCGGGATAATTTGCCCAATTTTTTTTATAATCAGCCGTGCAGTCAATTATCTCGTCCTTTTCGTTGACAAAAAATGCGTGTCCGTAACCCAAAACCGCCGTTTCGCGCCTTTCCAAAAGGTTGGCGCGTTCGGCTAAAAATTCGGGTAGCCAAATATCGTCCGAGCCTAAATAAGCAAAGTATTTACTGGAACTGAGCGCAAGACCTTGATTGAGCGTCGCGCACAAACCGCGATTTTCGCGCACAATCAATTCCGACTCAAATGGACAATTTTTTAAAACCTTTTCGATTACCTGCGTCGAGTTGTCTTTTGAACCGTCGTCAATGACGAGCAGTTTTTTTGGTGATAAAGTTTGTTTGATGATGGATTTCAAACATTTTTCGACGAACGGCGCGTGATTATACGACGGGACAAAGGCGAAAACTTCCTGCTTGTTGCTGTTGGTGGCGAAATTCATTGCTTAAAACACAAAAGAAAATAAAAACATATTTACTCGTAAAAGTCATTTGGCGGCTCGGAAAAGTTTTGATGAAAGTTCTGCATCTTTTGGATACAGTTAATCGCGGCGGCGCGGAAACACTGGTTTTGGACGTTTGCCGCAACGCCGAAAATTTTGGAATTGATTTAACTTTCGTGACAACGCAAGGCGGCGAACTCGAAGAAGATTTCCGCACGTCGGGCGCGGAATTTGTTCGCTTAAATCGCAGATTTCCGATTGATTTCAGCGCGATTTTAAAGCTCAGAAAAGTCATCAAACAGCGAGAAATTCAAATCGTTCACGCTCATCAAGCGGTTGATGGCTTGCATCTTTATCTGGCAACAATCGGTTTGCCCGTTAAGCGTGTTCTGACTTTTCACGGATTTATCGCCGACGCAAAAAATCGCCGCACTTTGTGCTTTTTGATTCCGCGAATGGATGCAAACATCGTTGTCAGCCGCGGTTTGCGAAATTGGCTCGCACAAGTAAACAAACTTAATGTCGGACAGAATTTTCACATAATTTATAACGGCACGGACAAAAAAAGGCTACAACCAACGGGCAAATCTTTCAAAGAAGAATTGGGTTTGGACGAGAATGTTTTGCTGTTTGGAATGATTGGTAATTTTTACCGCGACCCGCGCAAAGACCAGTTGACTTTGTGTCAATCTCTGCCGAAAGTTTTTG
>JACCYR010000378.1 GCA_013696385.1 Acidobacteriota bacterium | reverse complement strand
GGAAAATCTTTGAAGCGTCCAGCGAAAGTAAAACAAGAATTAGCTTTGGATTGTTTGATTGCCGTAAGCTGCAATCGTGAAAATATAACCGTTATAACAAACGACAATGATTTTTGGACAATCCGGCGTTATCTCAAAAAGTTGAAGTTGCTGAAATTTTAGGACACGCCAAAATAGCTTAAAACTTAAGGTAAATTGTAACTTTTGCATCTCATTTGTATCTCTTTGATAAATGTGCAAAGCTAAGTCTAATAAAAACAACACTTACGATTTACCTTTGCTTTCTGCATCGGGGGAAAGTAAGAAGCAATAAACAACCAAAACAATAAAAATAATAACGTTGCCCGCGCCCCAAGCGTCCAATGACTTGTTCGACAGCGTTTTCCTTATTTGTTAATTTGATTTGTAAATCAATTTCCCTTTGCGAACTTTACCATTTACTGCCGCACCGACAACTGCGCCTATTGGTAGTCCGTAAATTAAACCACCAGCGGCAGCAAGCCCGTTTCCGCGTGTGATAAGCGAATAAATCCCGCCGATACCAAAACCAACCGCCGCACCGATTCCGGCTCCGAGAAATGCCCCTTTGATTCGAGAACGCTTTTTGGTGAGATAAATTTCGGATATTTCGTTTTGGTTAAGAGTAATAATTTTTCCGCTGCTTCATAGAGTTAATGCCAAGTCCGTCGCACTGTTAACAATGCCCCTAATAGTTTCACGGTTTTTAGTTTCAACGATTAAGCTAGTTCCAAGTGTTAAATTTTTAACACTGCTCCAATCTTGTTGCGAACTTTGCGCTGAGGCAACAAATGTCGCGGTCAATATCAGTATTGTTGTTATAAGTAATCTACATATTCTAATTTTCATTTTATTCTCCTTCAATTTACTAATTCTCAAGATATCATCCACATCTTGAGAATGATAATTAAAATAAACTTATAATGGCTGCGTATTGTGATAGTTTCTTCAAGTGTCACAAGAGTAGCCGTCGAACGTCCAATGACTTGTTCGGATACAGGCAATCCGTTGATTGAACCAAAAGTCAACCTGTTCGACGGTTCAAGTGCTGTGATTTGGGTAAAAAGAAACAACAATGGTAGCTTTGAAAGAGATGAGTAGGTAGGAATTTCGGAAGCGGGCGAGAGAAACGTGAGCCCGAAGAAGGTTGCGCCTTCACCTTCAACCATTCTTCTGTTAATCGCATGTTGTGTGTTAGAATAATACTTTAACAATTATGTTAGCCATCAAACAAGTAACCGACAAAACCGACAACAAATCTCCTAAAACAGGTTCGACGCGCATTGAGCGCGGAATCTATCGCGTCAACTATCCGTCGCATAACGGCTATCGCGTCTACTTAAAATTCAAGGGCGTAGAATATCAAAAAGTCTTTGGCGTGAGCGGCGGTGAACGAAAAGCACTTGCCCAAGCTCGTCGGTGGCGCAAAGAAAAATTGCGTGAAATTCAAAACTTGCCGGAAGCCAACAATCCGCTTAAAAAGTTAATGTCAAATAATACAAGCGGCATCACCGGAGTTCGGCGGGGAAAAACGGCATGGAGCTCAACATGGGTTGAAAACGGCAAACAGATTCATCGTTCATTCGCGGTTGAAAAACACGGCGAAGACGAAGCCTTCCGTTTGGCGTGCAGGGCGCGAGCCGAAGCTGAAAAGCGAATGTATGGACAAGTTTTTCAATCTGCTCTGCAAGTCGCCATTTAGTTTTCAAAGAAAGAACCCAATTAAGAAAACAGCTGTTTTCGTTTCGCGCTCAATGACTTGTTCGACAGCGCGTTTGGGCGAAACGGCAAATTCATAAACGGGTGTTTCAATTACTTTCTTCGGCTTCTCTCGTCCCAAATCGTTTGCTGTAATCGCTCAACCGTCTCCGGTGAGAAAAATTGCTTGCCTGTTTCAATACAAAATTAAAACTTACAAAAAAGCCGCAAGTTTTAACGCTCATGGCTCGGCTTTCGCAAGTGTTCATCATTCAATTTGGCAATGTTTTTAAATTTATTTTAATCTTTGCAACTTTTTATTATTGGGAGCGTGTATTCAATCAGGTAATTCTACATTTTCCTTATTTATCTAGTAAATATGTGTACTGTACAGCCTGTCTTCTCTAAAGACAGGCTTTTTTTTATGAAAACTTACTTATTGGATAAACATTTTAATCGTTTTGAAAGTTGAATTTCCGTTAGTTTGCGTTTTGAACTAAAGTTTGGCTCATCAATTTATCAATTCCCACGAAGATTTCGCCCAATCCAAAAAATCCGACAGACATTATCACGGCATTAAACAAAACGGCTGAATATCCAAGCTGGTTGACATCAATAAAATAATACGGATATTTATTGGTCAACGCGCTGTAAATCAAAATGTAAAGGAAAAACCAATTCCCAACCCAATCTAGCCGACTACGGCTATTAAAACCATAAACGCAAACATTATTTTACTCGATTGCTTGTTCGTTTTATTTCTCCAAAAATTCATTTACCTAACGGGCGGAACGCTTCTTTCGGTTAACAAAAGGTCGCGGATTTCCGTTAGCAGTTCTTCGGATTTTGTCGGTGGCGCGGCGGCTTCGAGCATTTTGAAATGGCTGCCGACCCAACGCGCAATCAGAAAAACAATTAACGCGACAATCAAAAAATTGATGAT
Source organism: Acidobacteriota bacterium (assembly GCA_013696385.1). Lineage (GTDB taxonomy): Bacteria > Acidobacteriota > Blastocatellia > Pyrinomonadales > Pyrinomonadaceae. Next base: position 733 of record JACCYR010000378.1, on the reverse strand, counting down.
GTCCGTAATTAACTCGCCGTAACGAAAAACCGCCAAGCCTTTTTCCGCTATCTCTTTCGCAGCCAAACCGGTAACGTCCTGCCCGCTTAAATTAACGTATTTGTCTTTGAAATCAAGTGCGCCGCCCGAAACCAGGCTAATCAATGGCGAGATTAAACCGTCGGCAATCGTGTTGATGATTTTCGTGAAAGCCGCGCCGATAACCACCGCGATTGCCAAATCAATGACATTGCCGCGTGAAATAAACGCTTTGAAATCTTTATACATAAAACAAAATATCTCCTTCTTAATTGAATTAAACTCCGGCTTTGACAAACTTCATCGCGCCGTCGCCGTCAAAAAACATTGACTTTGATTTTTACAAATCTTTCCCGCTCTCTTCTGTGGCTGATGACTTTCGATAAATTCCTTTATCCGCCGCTCGAAAACGAAGGACGAAATATCCGATGGAGAGTCCGACCAGCAGAGCCGTCATACCGAGCAAAATGTCGCCCGTCGTGTGCTTTGTGTCGAGTGTGATAATTTTATTGCACAGCGCAATAACGGCGACTTCGACGACCAGTTCCGGTTTAATTTTATCTTCAGTAAGAAACATCTTTAATATTTTTAGAAGCTCCAGACCAATTAAGATAACTAAAGCTAAACCGAAACCTTCAAAAACCTTTGAAATATCGAGCATTAAAAACGGCGGCTCGATAATTTCCACAATCAATATGCGACTGAGTTCGAATGT
>JACCYR010000373.1 GCA_013696385.1 Acidobacteriota bacterium | reverse complement strand
ATCCAAATCAAATCAATAATGTTTTGTGTTTTCCCGGCATCTTTCGCGGCGCATTAAATTGCCGCGCTTCGCGCATCAATGAAGCAATGAAACTCGCCGCCGCCGGCGCGATTGCGGGAATCATCTCAGAAAATGAACTTCATCCCGATTATATTATTCCGTCAGTTTTTGACCGACGAGTCGGCGAAGCCGTCGCTTCACAGGTTGAAGAAGCCGCGTATCAAACCGGCGTGGCACGACGTGAGCGAACCGACAGCGCTTCGGAGTTCTAATCAATTACGAATTTTAAATTGCGAATGTTGGAACAATTCCCCTCAATTCATAATGTTCAATTCGTAATTATTTACGCAGTAAATTTATAGCCGAAGCCGTGGACAGTTTGAATAAACTGCGGATGTTTTGGATTGTCTTCCAATTTTTGCCTAAGCCAAGCAATATGAACGTCAACCGTGCGTGTCGTCGGCATCGCATCATAGCCCCAAACTTCGTCGAGCAGTTTATTGCGTGAATGAACCGAGCCGCGATGTTCAATTAAATACTGCAACAACTTAAATTCCAACGCGGAAAGTTCAATCGGCACATTTTCTTTTTTGACAACGGCGCGGCGAAAATCAATCGAAACATCGCCGAAACGAAATGTATCAATCGAACTTTGACTGGTGTTCGGAGAACGGCGAAGAAGCGCTTCGATGCGGGCGAAAAGTTCGATGACTTCAAACGGTTTGGTTAAATAATCGTCTGCGCCGAGTTTCAAGCCGATAACCTTATCAATCGTTTCGCCTTTTGCCGTGAGCATCAGAATCGGCGTGGCAATTGCCTTTTGACGCAAATCGCGGCAAACGTCCAAGCCGTTTTTACGCGGCAACATCACGTCCAAAATTATCAAATCAAAGTTTTCGGACAAAGCTAAAGACAAACCCGCTTCGCCGTCCGCCGCGGTTTTCACATCAAAACCTTCGCTGTGCAAACGGTCGGTCAGCGTTAGAATCAAACCTGCTTCGTCTTCGACTAATAATATTTTCATTTGTCAATTATCAATTATCATTAAACGCGAGAAGCGAGATATTCGATAATTGTTAAATGTTTAATGGTAAATGAATAATGAACCGACTTCCCTTGCCGGTTTCGCTTTCGACATCAATTTTTCCGCCGTGTGCCTCGACGGTTTGTTTCACCAGACTCAAACCCAAACCGTTGCCGTGAATCTGCGCGTCAACCACCGATTTTGCGCGGTAAAACGGCTCGAAAACTTTTCCGACTTCCCTTTTATCAATACCGATGCCTTTGTCTTCAACTGCGATTTTCACTCGTCCGTCGCCATTTTCCGCCGAAATTTTTAACCATTTATTGTCATTGCCGTATTTTACTGCGTTGGTGATTAAATTTTGAATCGCGTGGCTCAAAGCGTTTCTATCTGCCAAAACTTTTGGCAGATTTTCTGCAATGTCTTTCTCAACCGCAAAACCTTTTTCCTCAATCAAAGACTGACATTCAGCCAGCGCAGTTTTGATAATTTCTTTCACATCAATTTCGCGCAAATCATATTTTTTGCGTCCCGAATTTGCGCCCGCAAACTCAAGAATCTGCTCGACCATATTTGAGAGTTTCTTGCCTTCGCCCTTGATTAAATTGCCGTATTTTTCGACTTGATTTGACGAATTAACCACGCCGTCGGTCAGATTTTCGCCCGCCGAATAAATGACAGCAAGCGGCGTGCGAAACTCGTGCGAAACTGCTGAAACAAAATCAATTTGCCGTTGCGCCAGAGTTTGCGCCCGCCGCGCCGAAAGAAAAATCAAAACGACGCTCACCGCAAGAAGCGATAAAATCCCGAAACTTAAGACCAAGTTTTTACGCCGCGTGGCGGTAACAAATTGTTCAAGCGAACCCGCCGTGTGCTGAACATTCAAAGCCCAAACCGGATTTTTATCCGAAACTTCGGTTTCAAAAACTCTGACCCGCGGTTTATCATTTTTTTCATTATTTAACACCCGCACTTCAACGCGACTGTTTGATGTTTTAGGTGCAGATTGTCCGTCTGTTCGGCTTTCGGTTTTGCTGAAAACCATACTTTTTCGCTCGCCTTGAATGGTCGAAAGCACATCGCGGTTGGCAAAGAAAATAAAATTGTCGGGCGACAATTCAAACAGTTTCGCGTTTGCATCGGTCGCCGTCAAATTATCGGTTTGAAAGACGACTTGATTTTGCTGATTGACAACGGCGAGTTTATAATCCGTGTTTTCATTGGCGGAAAAATACCGTTTGACCAAATCAGGAAAAAGCCGGTTTTTGATGACGTTTTCGTCTAATTCGATAATCAAAACGTCAAATCTTTTCGGAACTCTGAACGAAGGCAAAGCCATTTCTTCGGGTTCGGCAGTTCTGACAATTATTCGTCTTAATTTTTCTTCCGCGTCGTGAACGGGCATCAACAGCGCGGGAATTTCTTCGGCAATTGGCTGGAAACTTCCTTCGGCGGTCAATTTCGGTTTCAGTTTATTGAGAGTTTCTGACCATTCCGCCGTTTCAAATGTCCGATTTTCCTTGTTGAAACGCAAAATCGTTCGATTATTCCCCGCTTCGACAAAATAAAAATTTTTAATCAAGTTTGGATACGCCGTTTTTTCGCGCCAAAATTCATATCGTAAATTAAACTCGTTCCAATTCTGACCGCGCCAAACGTCCGCATTTAGCTGAAAATTAAAATATGCGTTTTGAATTTCGCGGTTAAAATCTTCAGCAAAACGCTGGGTATCGGTTTGCAGATTTCTTTGCAGACGCTCGCGCTCGCCGTCGCTGATTTTGCCGAGCCAAATATATTGCAAACCAGCCAGCAAAACGAGCAAGCATAACAACACGCCGATTATCGAAATTGGAAACCATGAACGCTTCATATAGTTGAAAATTGATAGCGGCTAATTAAATTTCAACCACTCCACCAAAATTATCAATTATCAATTATCAATTATCAATTAAAAATCAAAGATTTTACATTCTTAACAAATTCTTTGCGTTATCTTAACCACTTGGCGAAAAACTTCTGTAATACTCTAAACTGTCAAAATGACAAAATTAAATTTTCTGGAGGCAAAAATGAAAAAATTTATTATTTCAATTTTATGTGTAGCGATATTTTTTATCGGTTTAGGCGGCTTAATTGATAAAGTCGGAGCAAAATTCAAATCTGATGAAAAGGCTTTAGAGTTAATCAAACAAGCGCGGCAAGCCATCGGCGGAGACGCAAATATCAACAACGTCCGCAGTTTGACGATTACGGGCAAAGCGACACAGAACTTTCCGCTCGACGACGCGGCAAAAATCGAACAAGGCGATTTGAAAATCAATCTGGCGTTGCCAAATCAGTTCAGCAAAATGCTAAAAATCAGCAGTGAAGGCGACTCAAACGGCATGAGAAAAGAAGTTGATGTCTTCGTTGTTCGCAAGAGCGGCGAAACGCCGCCGCGTGACAAAATCGAAAGCGGCGGGCGTAAAGTCGTTATTATGAAAAAAGGCGAGGGTGAACCGGTGATTCTCAATTCTGATGGCACGTCTGCCGACGGCAAACACAAATTTATCATCAAAAAAGAGGACGGCAATATCGAAGAAACTCCAACTACGAACGGCAATAAAATTATTGTTAGCAAAGATTTGCAGTTCGGCGCAGGCAAAATGCGGCATAACGAATTTTTCCGCACGGCTTTCGCACTGCTTTTATCCGCTCCCGAAGGTTTAGATGTGAGCTACATTTACGCGGGCGAAGGCGATGTTGACGGCAATTCGTGCGATGTTATTTCGGCACAGACCAGCGGCGAAGCGTTTAAACTTTACCTCGACAAATCCACGCATCTGCCGCGGATGATGAGCTATCAAGCCGTTAAGCCGATGATTTTCAAATTTAACAAAGACGATGGCAAAGCAAACGGCGAAAAAGACACGAAAATTTTCCTTCGCCACGCCGAAGCCGAAGAAGTTGCCGAGTTTCAAGTCAGATTTTCCGATTATAGAACGGTCGGCGGCATTCTGCTGCCTTTTCGTTGGACGCAAACCGTCGGCGGTCAGGCAGACCAAACCGTTGAGATTGTAAATTACGAAATCAATCCGGCGAATATCGCGGAAAAATTTAACAAACAGCCGCAAATGATTATGATGAGAACTGCAAAACCGCAATAAACGGCAATTTCGCGGCACGGTAAAGCCAAAATAAAATTTCTGCTTTACCGTGCCATATTTCCATACCTCAAAAATTCCGCTATCACTGCTCTGATTTCGCCGTAGCTGTAATCTTCGCCGAGAAATTCCTTGACTCGTTCGATGGTCGCTTCAGTGTCAAGTTTAAGAATTGCATTTCTAATATCTTCGGCTTTGCTGTTGGAAACGATTTCTCTGACACTTATTTCACCGCTTTGGATAAAGCGGACGAGATGCGTTTCAATCGTGCTTTCCGCCATTCCGCGCGATTCGGCAATTTTTGCAATTGACGCGCCCGATTTGAACATTTTTAGCGAAACGGTGTAAGTGTCATTTCCATCCGCATCTCGTTTCGTGCGTTTTTTTTGTTCGCGTTTCGGCGTTTTTAAGTTAATGCGCGATACGAGTTTGTCATTTTCGCAATAATCTTTGATGACTTTTAAAAAATTCGCGCCATATTTCTCCAATTTCAAATCTCCGACCCCGGAAATTCTCCGTATTTCATCAGTTGTCTGCGGCAGATATGTGGCAAATTCAACCAACGTCGCGTCGGAAAAAACAACATACGGCGGCACGTTTTCTTCTCTCGCAAAAGCGGTTCGCACCTTTTTTAAATCATCAAATAAATCCTTGAAATACTCGTGCGAAACTTCCCGCAAGAGCGACACTTTTTTGTCTTCATTGATTTTAACCTTTATCAATTCGACGCGCTCTGTTCCGCGCAAAACCGCTTCGCTCTTTTCGGTCAAAACAATTGTCGGATACTGCCCTTCGGTTTGCGCTAAAAATCCCTGCGAAATCAAATCTT
>JACCYR010000359.1 GCA_013696385.1 Acidobacteriota bacterium | reverse complement strand
TCGAAACGCTCGAAAAACTCAAACAAATCAATCGTGCCGCGCTTTCCATTGCTGACCAGCTCAACTACAACCTTTTCAAAAAAGATTACGAAGAATCTGTCGAAGAAAATAAATTTAAGAAATATCTTTTGCCAATGACCCAACAAGGCGGCATTCAGACGGTTGATGAAATCACTCAACTGATGACTTTTCAAAGCGTCAAAGATTATCAAGATTGGATTGCGCGGATGAACGCTTTTCCCGTCTTTATGGAACAAACTTTGTCGTTGCTGCAATCAGGCAAAAAGCAAAATATAATGTGGGCAAAAGTGGTGATGGAGCGCGTTCCTGCCCAGATTGATAAAATGATTACTCCGACTGCCGAGCAAAATCCTTTCTACGCGCCGTTTAGAAAGTTCCCGAAAGACATTTCCGAAGCCGAGCAAGCAAAATTAAAAAATCAGGCGAAAGAAGCGATTAATGGCAAAATTATTCCTTCATATAAAAAGTTAAAAGACTATTTTGTTGGCGAATATCTGCCCGCGACGTATCCGAAAGCGGGCATTTGGCAGCGTCCGGATGGCGCGGATTATTATGCATTTTTGGCGCGTTCATATACGACGACGAATTTAACGCCGCAGGAAATTCACGACAAAGGCTTACGGGAAGTTAAACGCATTCGCGCCGAGATGGAAAAGATTAAAACGCAGGTCGGTTTCAAGGGAACTTTGCAGGAATTTTTCCAATATCTCCGTTCGGATGAAAAATTCTTTTACAAAACGCCAGACGAGCTTTTAAATGCCTATCGCGCAATGTCGAAAAAGATTGACCCGAATCTCGTCAAAGTCTTTCGCACACTGCCGCGCACGCCATACGGCGTAATTCCGATTCCTGAGAAAATCGCGCCTGATACGACTACCGCTTATTACAATTCGCCTGCTGCCGACGGTTCGCGTCCCGGTTTTTATTATGTAAATTTATATAAACCGGAAGTGCGTCCGAAATGGGAAATGATGGCTCTGTCGCTGCACGAATCCGTTCCCGGTCATCATTTGCAGCTTGCTTTGCAACAAGAACTCGGCAAAATTCCGAACTTCCGCAAATTCGGCGGTTATACGGCATTTATTGAAGGTTGGGGACTTTACAGCGAAAGTTTGGGCGAAGATTTGGGCTTGTATGATGACCCGTATGACAAATTCGGGCAATTAACTTATGAAATGTGGCGTGCGGTGCGCCTTGTCGTGGACACGGGTATTCATTATTTTAAGTGGGACAGACAACATGCGATTGATTTTTTTAAGGACAATGCCGCGAAAACCGACCAAGATATTATCAACGAGATTGACCGCTATATTTCCGACCCCGGACAAGCCTTAGCCTACAAAATCGGCGAGTTGAAATTAAAAGAACTTCGCGCCCGTTCTAAACAAGAACTCGGCGATAAATTCGACATCAAGGAATTTCACGACATTGTTTTGTTAAGCGGTGCATTACCGCTCGACATTTTGGAAAGAAATGTTGATGAATGGATTTCAAAGAAAAAGTTTGATAAATAAACAATTCTTTGAGTCTTGACCGAATCGGGAATGAATTTGCAGTGATTAAATTTAGAAGTTATCTCAAAAAAAGATTCCGGGAGTTTTGAGTTCCAACTAAAGGTTGGCTTTTTCCTTACAAATCAGCCAACTAAAGTTGGAACTCAAAACTTACTTCTTAAATTTATTCATACCGCAAACATTCAATCGGGTCTAAGCGCGAGGCTTTTCTGGCAGGCAAAACGCCGAAAACCAAGCCGACTCCGATTGAAACCGTCAAACCCAAAATAACTGCCCATAGCGGAATCGAAGCCGGAAGACTCGGCACAAACAGCATTATCAAATTGCTGATGCCGACGGCTAGAGTTACGCCGATGAGTCCGCCGAAAAATGTCAAAACCATCGCTTCGAGCAGAAATTGCATAACGATTGCACTGCGGGTCGCGCCAATGGCTTTGCGGATGCCGATTTCTTTTGTTCTTTCGGTAACGGAGACGAGCATAATATTCATCACGCCGATTCCGCCGACGAGAAGCCCAAGGCAAGAAATTGCAATTGCGGCTAAACCGACTCCTCCGATTATCGAATCAAATTGTTCGATAAAATTATCGGCGGTTTTGATGTCAAAGTCATTCGGTTCGCCGAATTTTACACCGCGCCGTTGGCGCAGGACGGCTTCCGTATCAAGTAAAGCGGTCTGAACTTGGTCAGTTTTCGCTTTAATGATGTGAAGGATGTAATCGCGGTGCGGAGCGGCTTTCCGGGCGGTGCGAAGCGGCATAAAAACTTTCCGGTCTTCTTCATTTTCGCCGAAAAATCCGGCTTTTCGTTTTTCAATTACGCCGATAATTTCCCAAGTCGTACCGTTCATCCGCACGACTCTACCAACAATTTCGCCTTCTTTGTTGGGAAAAAGCGCGTCGGCTGCGTTCACGCCGATAACCAAAACATTTCGCCGCTGCTGGTTGTCGGCTTCAGTGATAAAACGACCTTCACGCAAAACTAAATTTGTGATTTTGTCATAATTCGGAGTAACGCCGTCGGTCAAAGCCCACCGATAATTTCTGTCTTCATAAGTTAAATTGTCATCAAAACCATCGCCAAATGAGCCGATTTGCGGAGCGACACTGGTTATATCTTCAACTGCATCTGATTGTTTTAGAATTGCCTCTGCGTCCTTTTCGGTCAGAGGTTTGCGGGAGCGTTCTTCGCGGTTTGCTTCACCAAAACCGGTTGTCAAATGAAAAGCGTAGATATTACTTGTGCCATATTCTTCAATCATCGCCACAATGCTCTGACGCAAGCCGGTCAAAATCGAAGCAACGACAATCGCCGTCATCACACCGACGACAATTCCCAAAATTGTTAGAAAACTTCGGAATTTGTGTCCCATAATGCTGTCGAGAGCCATTCGGAAGATTTCTGCCGGTAATGTATTTGATAATTTCATAACTTCGTTACTTTTGTTTATCGCCGAAACGCGCGGAAATTTTTTATCAAAAAAGTTCTCTACGTTTTCGCGGTGAAAACTTTTTAATTCTTCGTCAGCGCAACAATTGGGTCGAGCTTTGATGCTTTATAAGCCGGATAAAGTCCCGCGACAATACCGATAACGCTTGAAACAATAACTGCCAGAGCGATGTAAGTAATCGTTACTGTCATCGTAATTTCAGCTAAAACGGTTATCAGATATGTAACGCCCGCCGCCAGAATTATTCCTAAAATGCCGCCGGCGACGCACAACAAAGCCGATTCAATCAAAAATTGAAGCAAAATCTGTTTGCGAGTTGCGCCGAGTGCCTTTCTCAAACCAATTTCAAAAGTTCTTTCGGTAACGGAGACGAGCATAATGTTCATTACGACAATTCCGCCGACAATCAATGTAATCAGCGTGATTGGAACGACAACTGCCGCGATTCCCGCCGTAAATTCATCTATTTGATTGTTTAATTCTTGAACATTAACCAATCCGAAAGTGTCTTCGTCGCTGCCGAGCAGTTTGCGTTTGTTCCGCAAAGTAGTTCGGGCATCGTCAATTGCAATCATCAACGATTCACGGTCAGCGGATTTGCCGTGAACTTGTATTCCGCCTCCGCGTTCAAACATTTGCAGGTGCAAACTTATCGGCATATAGATATTTCGGTCTAACGCTTCGCCAAACATCGCACCGCGTTTTTCTTCAACACCGACTATTGTTAAAGGCAAACCGCGAACCTTGATCGTTTGTCCGAGCGGATTTTGATTTGGGAAAAACTTTTCTTTGACATCTGTGCCGATAACGCAAACTTTTGAAGAACGCTCAACTTCTCCATCAAGGATAAAACGACCTTCAGCAATAGTTTTATCCTCGATTTCAAGCATATTCGCCGTTACGCCGAGAATCCGCACCGAAGGCATTTCGATTCCGTTTTGGTTGATGTCCGCGCCTGAATTGTTTTGCGCCCCGACTTCCGCGCAGGTTGTGCATTTGGCTTTGATATATTCGTATTCTTCCCAAGTTAGCTTTTTGTTCAGCTTATTACGACGTTCAAATTCGTCATCTTCCATATGACCGGAAAATGCCATCCGATTAATCATAAAGTGATTTGCGCCCAAAACCTTCGCAACCTTTTCGGTTACATAAGAGTTCAAACCGCTAATCGAAGCACCAACAACGACAACCGATGCCACGCCAATAATCACGCCGAGCAAAGTTAAAAAAGCGCGTAACTTATGTTCTAAGATTGATTTAAAAGCAATCCGAAAAGCGTCTGCGTAGAATGTATAAACTTGTCGCATAAGAATTTAGTCGGCTTGTTTTTTTACTTTGCTGGAAAAGCAGTTAAACCGCCTTACGAAGTTTTGGAAATGAATGTTCGATAAAAAATTTTCTGATATATTCTGATATATAATGTTTGAAATTCCTTATAAAATCAATGATCTGACGGCAAAAATAATTCGTGCGATTAAAATTTCTTTTGCCCCGTGTTATACTTTTTTTCGTTTTATTCGACAAACATCTTAGGAGAACTAT
>JACCYR010000344.1 GCA_013696385.1 Acidobacteriota bacterium | reverse complement strand
TTGTTAAAAGCGGTTTCCGGTCTTTGGTTTTTGGTCTTCGCGGATAATTACTAAGTTTCGAGTTTATGACTTACAAAGACCAGAAACCCAAAATCGAAGACCTGAATAAATTTATTCTGCTGGTCTTGGTCCCGCATCAATGCCTTTGACGCTGGCTTGATTGATAACTTTAACTTGCAAATCATCTATCAAACGAATTTGACACGAAAGGCGTGTGTGGTCGTTCAAATCGGTTTTCGTGGCGAGAACGATTTTTTCCGGTTCGCCGATTTCGCCCGGATCGCCTGCTAAAACCTCGACGCGGCAAGTTGTGCATTTAGCATTTCCGCCGCACCGATGCAAAATGTCAACGCCGTTGTCTTCCAAACATAAAACGAGTTTTCGCCCTTCTTCCACTTCAAAAGCGACAATTCCTTCTGCCGTTTCCGCAGTAATTTTGTGCATTTTAAATTAAACTCCTGCAAAACAAATTTTTATAAAACTTCTATCCTTTGAATTTGTCATAAGTCGGAGGTGAAAAGCAAGTTGCGAGATTTTCGATTTGCAATTTCGCGTTTTGGAAATCTATCAAATCGAAAATGCCGACCTTTTTTCCTTCGGCGCATCATCGCCTTGAAACAAAACTTTCTCCAAAAAAAGTCCCGAAGGCGGCGCGGTAAATTTCGCGGGCGCGTTTGACTCAAATTTCAAAAGCCTTTGAAAAGCGTCATAAGAAAGATTCCCGCGCCCGACTTCCGCCAACACGCCGACAATTTTTCTGACCATTTTCCACAAAAAACGATTTGCGCCGATGCGAAAACAAATCAAATCGCCGTCGGTAAAAACTTCGGCTTTTTCGACAAACACAATTGTTGAAGCGCGTTTGTCTTCAATCTCGCCAAACGAACTGAAATTATGCTTGCCGACAAGCATTTCCGCCGCCGTCTGCATTGCTTTCGCGTCCAGATTATCTTTTATCCACCAGACAAAATTTTTTGCAAATGCCGTCCGGCGCGTCGAGATTTGATAAAGATAATAGCGTGATGTGGCATCGCGGCGGGCGTTGAAATTTTCGGGCGCGTTAATTACCTTGATAAGATTGATGTCGTGCGGCAGCAAATCATTAAATCCTTCTAGAATCTGGCGCGGCGTAACATTCGTCTGCAAATCGGAAATATTCAAATGAGCGGTTTGCGAAAGGGCGTGAACGCCGGCATCGGTTCTCTCTGCGCCGCCGATTTCGACTTTTCCCGCAAAAAGCTGTCGTGCCGCGCTGACCAATTCGCCCTGCACGGTTTTTGTATTATGTTGAATCTGCCAGCCGCGATAGCGCGTGCCTTCGTATTCGAGTTCAAGTTTCCAAGCGTACATTAAGTTTGCTGCGTGGTGAAAAATTATTTGAGTTTAAATTGTTTATATTAAAGTTAATTAATAATATAGGCTTGCGGATATTTAATCAAGATTTTTTTTCACGAGTGAACCAATAAGCCCAAGCGATTATCGCCAACTGAAGCGGCAAGCGGAGGTATAAAGCCGCCGGACTAATTTCGGGGAAAAGTTCCGTGTTCATCGCCATATAGATATTTGCCGGAAACACTGCAATCAAAAGCGCAATCAGACCCCACGCGGCAAGACGCGAGAATTTTGGAATCAAAAGCAAAACGCCGAAAACAATTTCAAAAACTCCGCTTAACTGAACTAAAAAAAGATGCCAAGGCAAATATGGCGGCATAATTTTTAAGTAAAAATCGGCGTTGAGAAAATGATTTATTCCCGCCGCAATAAAGCCAAGACCCAACAGCCATTTCAGAATTATTTTGATAATCCGCATTGTGGATTATTTTATGCTAAATTTTTGATATAATTAAACAAACTTTTATCAACATTTATCAATTATGAACTTTGAACTGACGGAAGAACAACAGCAGATAAAAATGAGTGTGCGCGAATTTGCCGAGAGCGAAATTTTACCGCACGTCATGGAATGGGACGAAACACAGCATTTCCCGATTGAGTTGCGCCCGAAACTTGCCGAACTCGGACTGCTGGGAAT
>JACCYR010000316.1 GCA_013696385.1 Acidobacteriota bacterium | reverse complement strand
GCGCAAATTCCGAAAGAAAAATGGACAGTGCAATATCCAGATGAACCTGTAACGATGCAGCCACGCTATCGCGGAATGCATCTTTTGCACGTGGACGAAATGGGTAAGGAAAAATGCGTGGCGTGTTATCTATGCGCGGCGGCTTGCCCATCAGACTGTATTTATATCGAAGCCGAAACCGACCCGCGACCATACGAAGAACGCATCGGGCGCGATGAACGCTTTGCGCGTGTTTATAACATTGATTACGGACGCTGTATTTTCTGCGGTTTTTGCGTCGAAGCCTGCCCGAAAGATGCTATCACGCACGGGTATAATTTTGAAATTTCGGTTTATAACCGCTCGGATTTACTCAAAACAAAAGATGATTTGCTAATTACCAAGCAAAAGCAATCGAAAAATTATCGCGTTGCGCTTTCCGGTGAAGACGTTGATTCGGAATTTAAAGAAGTTTAGAGTTGCGGGAAGCTGCAGACGAATTTTCTGACAACTTCCTGCAAATTCTCTGCAATTATCTGTAACTATTCAAAATATCTGTGGACACAGAAAATTTACCACCAACCAGAAAAGGCAGAGAATATGAAATACGCGCCATCGGCTTGCGCGAATTTGCGGGACTGCGGCGCGATGATGAGCGTTTAAATCCATTTGATTTAGCAAAATATGCCAAACTTCTAGTTGCTTCGTTTGAACAAATCGAACCATTTTTGACGGAAGAAACCAAAGCGCATTTGCTTGGAACAGGCAAGGATAAATGGTCGGGCGGCGCGTGTTCACAAACTTTATATGACGGGAGAAAACTGATTATCTTAAATCCGACGCACGGTAAAAATCGGCAAAATGCGACGTTGATGGAGGAAGTCTGCCACGTTTTTCTCGGACATCAGCCATCGCGTTTGGCAATAGAAAATGTCAATAAACACGGTAAACCGATTGCCCGCGATTATCGTGAAGCCGACGAAGAAGCGGCGTATTCAATCGGCGCGGCGACACTTGTGCCGTATTCAGCGTTGCGGCGGATGGTAAATCAAGGCAGAACTTCCAGAGAGATTGCGCGACATTTTAACGTCAGCCGCGAACTCGTCGAATATCGAATAAAAATTTCGCATTTGTGGAAAAATTATATCAGTTATCAGTCAATAGTTATCAGTTATCAAAAAACTGTTGACTGATAACTGTCAAAATGACCGAACCGATTCAAAAAATTCATACAAGTTCCGCGCCAAATCCGCAGCTTTCGGTGGTTGACAAGTTGCGGCTACTGCTTGACATCACAAAAACAATTAGTCGTTCGCTTAATTTGGACGAAGTTTTAACGCTCGTGATGGATACGCTCGGTTCGCTGATTCCGTATGACGCGGCGGGAATTTATTTGATTGAATCGGTTATAAAAAACGGCGAAACGGAGTATATTTTCAAATCGAAAACGATTCGCGGCTATCGGATAAGTTTTGAGATGGTTGAGCCGCGTTTGCGACTCGGCGAAGGTTTTATCGGCTACGTCGCACAGACGGGAAAGCCTTTGATTTCGCCCGACGTTAGTCAAGACGAAAGATATTTTCCCGCCCGCAGGCGCACAAAATCGGAAATGGTCGCGCCCATTATCGCCAACGACGAAGTTATCGGAGTCTTCGACCTTGAAAGCGATAAATTGAATTCTTATACCCAAGATGATTTATCGGTTTTGCAGCTACTTGCTTCGCAAGTTGCCATTATTATTGAAAAAGTCGAACTCCATGACCAACTTGTTGAGAAAAAGCGGCTTCAGGCGCAGCTTGAAATCGCCCGCCAAGTCCAACTCGAACTGCTTCCCGCAACCGACCCAAAACTCAAAGGTTTTGACATCAGCGCGTATATTTTTCCGACCGAAGAAGTTTCGGGCGATTATTACGATTGGGTGGAAATGTTCGACGACCAAATCGGGATTGTCGTCGCCGACGCGGTTGGCAAAGGCATTCCCGCCGCGCTTTTAATGTCGTTTTTGCGGGCATCTTTGCGCTCCGGCGTGCAAATCGGCTACGCACCACACATAGCTTTAGCAAAGGTCGGAAATCTATTGTGGGATTCGGTCAAAGATAATCAGTTCATTACAGCGATTTACGGCATTTTAGATGCGACCAATCGGACTTTTGTTTTTTCCAACGCCGGACACAATCCGCCGCTTCTGATTAAACCGAACGGCGAATACAGGTTTGTCGAATATGGCGATTTACCTTTGGGAATGTTTCGGGACACGCGCTATCACCAGCATTTTATTAAGTTTGACGAGAAACAGGTTTTGGTTCTTTACACCGACGGTATCACCGAAAGCGCGAATGCCAACGGCGAGGAATACGGGCAAGAGCGTTTTGCCAAAAGAGTTTTGGAAGGAATAGATTTGTCCGCCAAAGAATTGATTGATTTTATCCGCAAAGGGGTAGCGGATTTTACCGAACAGAAATTTTTGAGCGACGACGGAACGCTTTTTATCGTCAAAGCCGTATAAAATGAAAAGGTAAAAAAGTAAAAAGCGAAAGGTTTCAATTGCTTGAAAACCTTCCGCGTTCCTTCAGTTGTTGGGGATTGTAAAAATTTAGTGTGCAGTTATTGAACAGTGAACAATGTCGCCGCCCGGCACAATCGGTGCGCGATAATCTCCGTAATTTATTTTTTCGGTTTTGTTTGAAAACGCATAAACGTCAAAACCATAAGCATCAAAAAATTCCGCCAATTCGCTGGAATCGTCAATATAAAGAACTTCCGCATAACCAAGCTCGGCGCGAATTTCAAGCAGTCTTTCAATTATCTCAAGCGGTGCGAAACATTGGATTGGGTCTTGATATGTAGCCATAATTGCTGCCTTTTTATTAAACTTACCGAACAAACAATGCTCAGATAGTTTCTTTGATTAGAATGCGCTAGCAGAGGTTGTTCTTTATTTTCAGGCAACTTTCCAAATACCGGATGAAACTAAAGAGATGAAGAAAGCCATTGTGTTTTAAATAATTATCGGTTAAGATAGTTGTTAAAAATCCGTTCCAATGTTAAAAATCCGTTCCAATGTAAAGGAGTAAATAATGAGAAAGAATTTTTTGAATATTTTTACAATCAGCACAATTATCTTTGTATTATCTGCGGTTGCTTTTGCACAAGACAGCCGGGCAGCTTCAGCAGCGGGAAGTTTATATCTGATTTCTGCAAATGCCGGCGGCGTAAATTACGTCGAGGGAAAAGTTGCCGTCAAGCAAAACAATGGCAGAAACGGATATTTAATTAAAGGCGATAAATTGGAAGTCGGGGAAAAAGTCAGCACCGGCGCGGACGGAAAAGCGGAAATTCTGTTAAATCCGGGTTCGTATGTTCGGTTAGCTGAAAACTCCGAATTTGAATTTAAAACAACTTCTTTGGACGACTTGCAATTGAAGTTAAATCGCGGAAGCGCGATGTTTGAAGTCATCACTGCTGACGATTTCAGTTTCGCTGTCAATACGCCGAAAGGAAAGTTTTATATTGTCAAATCGGGCGTTTATCGTATTGACGTTTTAGGCGACGGAAGCGGAAAAATCGCCGTTTGGAAAGGTAAAGCAAAGGCTGGCAATTCAGAAGCGGCTGAAATTAAAAGTGGACGCGAAGCGATCGTCAACGGTAATCAAGTGGCGGTTAGAAAATTTGACCGCGACGACAAAGACGCGCTCGAAGCGTGGAGTAAAACACGCGCTAAAGAATTGGCAAAAGTTAATTCACGGCTCGAAAGAAATAATTTGAGAAATACTTTGGTCAACTCTTTTAATCGTAGCGGCTGGAATTTATATGATTCTTATGGACTTTGGGTTTTTGACCGTTTTAGCGGAAATTATTGCTTCCTACCGTTTGGTTATGGTTGGAGTTCGCCTTACGGTTATGGTTTTGGGCGCGATATCTGGTATCTCCGATTGCCGCGATTTATCTATTATCAACCGCCGACAGGTGGTCAACCGCCGATAGGTGGTCAACAACCGCCAATAGCAACTTTGAATCCGGCTACCGGCAAAATCAGAAGTAATCAGTCAGCAGTTCCGCCGTTTCAGAAAGTTCAAAATGATGTTGGACGTGCGCCGGTAGAAAGCGATGTTACACCGACGCTGTTTCCTTCGCAAAATTTTCCGAGAATATCCGCACCATCGTCGCCACCGCCGGCAGTTTTAACTACGCCGACCGGTCCGGTCGGAAAAGGCGATAATTAAAAATTTCGCAAATTATTTTCCAAAGCGAGAGAATTTTTCTCTCGCTTTTTTTATTTGAAAAAATGAATTACTGCACCGGATTGTTCAGCAGTTGTGCCGAAAATTCCTTCTAAAAACGGTTGTAAAATTAATAATAGCGATTGAACACCATTAAAAATTGTGTGCAGAACAATACATGGAAGCAGGTTTCCTGTCCGATAACGCAGCCAAGTCAAAATCAAACTAATCAGACAAATCAAAAAAATTGTTGAAAAGCTCGGATAATACTGCCAAACGTGAACGGCGGCAAATAATACCGTAACTAGAAAAATTCCTACCGGAACACCGAAACTTTTTTGCAAAGCTGAATATAGAACGCCGCGATAGACGACCTCTTCAACAAACGGCGCGGTGAAAATGGCGATAAATGCAACCACATAAACCGCAGTCCGCGAACTTCGCAAAATTTTCAAAAGGTCGTTGTCTTGTTCGGGAAAATAATTACTCGTAATGGCGGCAGCTACAAAAATCCCGCCTAAAATCAACAAGCAATGCCAGATATTAAATCCGCCCCAACTCCAGCCAAGTGTTTCCTTAAACGGGTATTTATTCAGCCTCGTAACAACCGCCCAAGCCAACATGAGAGTTAGAATATGAGCGGGAATTATTGCTAGAACACTAATTAGAACGGCGGTCGGGTCTGTCTGTAAAAATTCCGTCAAACTTGCTTTGTCGGAAAGTGCATTGCCTTGCTT
>JACCYR010000288.1 GCA_013696385.1 Acidobacteriota bacterium | reverse complement strand
TTTCAATGACGGAAATCTACGCGCAAATTAAATTTGGACAAGCGGAAATCAAGACCCAATCGGCAAATTAAGACAGACTTTCTCAAAGGTAAATTTAATCACGAATAGACACGGATAATTTTTACATCAAATTCACCGGATCAATTTCAACATTAACAATCCGCAAATCACAAAACTTTTCCTGTGCTTCGACAAGCGCAAAATCAAGCGTTTCGCGCAATTTTGCACGGTTTCGAGCTTTGACCAAAATCTGCAAACGGTGTTCGCCTTTTAATCTCGATAAAGGTGCGGGCGCGGGACCTAAAATTATACAATTTTTCTCGCCGTTCGCTTTTTGCAGACATTCGCGCAAGATTGCGGCGTTGTCGAAAGCAAAATTATAGTTTTCGTGTTTTATCAAAATCGAAGCCAGCGCAACAAACGGTGGATAATTCAGCTTTTTGCGAAAGTTTATTTCCACTTCGTAAAAATCGTCGTAATTTTGTGTCGAAGCGTGCTGCAAGGCGTAATGTTCCGGATGATAAGTTTGAATCAAAACGCGACCTTGCAGACTGCCGCGTCCGGCTCTCCCGGCAACCTGCGTCAGCAGCTGAAAAGTTCTTTCGGCGGAACGAAAATCGGGCATTGCAAGTCCGGCATCAACCGAAACTACGCCGACCAATGTTACGTTCGGAAAATCGTGTCCTTTGGCGAGCATCTGCGTTCCGACAAGCATATCAATTCTGCCTTCGCTAAACTCCGACAACGTTGTTTCGAGTTCGTTTTTGCGCGAAGTCGAATCGCGGTCAACCCGCGCAATTCGCAGATTTGAAAATTTTCGCCGCAAAATATCTTCAATTTGTTCTGTTCCTTCGCCGACAAAAAAGAGGAATTTGCTTTCACAAAACGGGCATTTGGTCGGCGTTTTTTCCCTGTGATTGCAGTAATGACAAATGAGTTTTGCATCGCGTTTGTGAAAGGTCAGCGTGATGTCGCAATTGTGGCAGCGAATCGTTTCGCCGCACGTCCGGCACAGAACAAAACTCGAAAAACCGCGCCGGTTGAGCAAAATTATTGATTGTTCGCCTTTGCCGTGCGCGTCTTCGATGGCTTCAATGAGCTGCGGCGAAAATACCGCATTTTTCCCTTCCGCGCTGAAAACTTCGCGCATATCAACGAGTTCTGCCTGAGCAAGCGGACGATTTTCGACGCGGTTCGGCAGACTCAAATACTCGTATTTTCCGATGTGCGAATTATGAAAGGTTTCAAGCGCGGGCGTTGCCGAGCCGAGAACAACGATTGCATTTGCAAAATTGGCGCGGACAACGGCAACATCGCGCCCGTTGTAAAAAGGCATTTCGTGCTGCCGATAAGAGCCATCGTGTTCTTCGTCAATAATAATTAAACCAATATTTTCGAGCGGCGCAAAAACAGCGGAACGAGTGCCGATGACAATTCGCGCCGTGCCGTTTCGCAATCTGCGCCATTCGTCAAATCGTTCTCCGGTTGAGAGATGTGAATGTAAAATAGCGACTTCATCGCCGAAAACAGCGCGTAATCTGCGCGAAAAAATCGGTGTCAGCGCGATTTCGGGAACAAGCATCAGCGCGGTTTTGCCTTTTTTAAGCGTGGTTTTCATTGCCCGAATATAAATTTCCGTCTTGCCGCTGCCGGTTACGCCGTGAAGCAAAAATGCTTTATATTTTTCTTTTTGCAGAGCGTTTTGAATTTCCGATAAAACTTTTTCTTGTCCGTCGGTTAAAACAAAATCCTGCAGATCGGGAAGATTGGCGTTTTCAAGCGGGTCGCGCCGAACTTCCTGCACAAAAATTTCAACAATGCCGCGTTTTGCCAGCGTGTTTATTGAAGATGCGCTCGTATCGGTTTTTTCAATTAAATCCGTAAAAATTATTTCGCCGTTTTCTTGCAATAAAATATCAATAATTTTCTGTTGCGCGGCGGTTAAAGGTTTATTGTTTGATTGATGAAGTTCCGGCGGCAAAAGTCGGACGGCTTTGCGGCGTTTCGGTTTAACCTGCGTCGTTAAAGTGCGGTGAAAGACGCTTGCCCAACTCTCGTTGACGAGTTCGCGGATAATGCGCTGCGCTTTTGAAACGCCGAATTTTTTGCCGAGTTCGCGGGCGGAAATCTCATTGCTTTCACTCAAATAACGCAAAATCTGGACTTTAACGATTTTCGCAGAAGAAACTTTTATCAATTCATCGCGTCCACGCGCCGTTATTGAAATAACTTGCTCGACGCTCGCATTGATTCCCGCCGGAAGTGCCGCTTTTAAGACTTCGCCCCACGAAGATGCGTAATAATCGGCTGTCCATTGTGTTAGTTTAATAATTTCTTCAGTTAAAAGCGGTTCGGCATCAAGCAATTCAATCGCTTCTTTGAGCGCGGATTCTTCGATTTCAAGTTCCAAACTTAAATTTTCGTGGAGCGCAACTGCGTAACCTGTAATTTGTCTTTTGCCAAAAGGCACGAGCAGACGCGCTCCCGTTTTGATATTATCCTGCAAACCGACAGGTAAAATATATGTGAAAGTCTGGCGCAACGGAATCGGCAGCGCGACTTCGACATATTTCGGCTTTGGCTTGTCTTGGAGAAAAGTTGTGACGGCGAAATTTTGCATTGGTCAGAGTGTTAATTTTTCTTCAAGAAAATGATAACCTAAAGAAACTTTATCGGAAAATGAGAGTCTAATAAAATTATGGAAACGCTTTTACAAAAAGAAAAAAAAGGTGTCAATAAGGTTTTGCTGGCGGCAATGTTAATCGCGGTGTTGCTGGTGGCAGGCGGCATTTGGTTATGGTCTTTTCAGCCGACAATCGAAGAGCAGAAACAACAAGCCCTCGAAGGCGCACATCTCGAAGGTTCGCCCGAATTTGAAAATTACACTAAGGAAATCATTATTTCAACCGATACAAATCGGACGATTGAATCGCCGACCGGACTCGGCACAATTTCGATGATGATTCACTCGGATATCCGCAACAAAGGCGATAAAACCGTCAATGGTTTGCAAGTAAAAGTCAGTGTGGTTGACCGTTTCAACGAAGTTATTAAAGAAAAAAAAGTGATGGTCGTTCCTAATCAGGTGGGGAAATTGGGTCTGAATGAAACGATTCACGTTGCCGTCCCGATGGATGGTTTTAACAAAGAAGCCGACCGCGCCAATGTGCGCTGGAAGGTTACGGGAATTAGATTTGAATAACATTCTGCAAACCAATTACGAATTACAAATTACGAATTACGCTTTTGCTTAAATTCGTAATTTGTAATTTGTAATTGCTATTTCGGCGGGTTGACGTGAAAAGTGCAGAAATCCTTTGGTTCTTCGCCTTCCTCGAAAGTTTTCGGATGTGTCTGTGGACAATTGAAAGTTGCTCGCATTCCCGTCAAATCACAAATCATTATCGTGATATTTCGCTGAATTTCCGGCGTTGGCTGATAAATTTCGCCAGCTGAATTTTCTTTGCTGCTTTGATTTTCCTGCGCTTCCTCCCAACTCATAAAAGGCGTTGCGGTTGGGCGCGACATGGTTTCCGGTATTTCACCTTCGATTAAGTTTGCTTCATCCGTCGGTAGTAATACTTTGTTCGGCACAGTTCCAACGACAAAAAGTTCGATGCGGCGAAATTCTGGCGGAACTTCCGTTACATAAATATTTTTTACGTCCGGCACGTCGGGCGAGATTTGCGTATCGAAATTAGTGTTTGAGTTTTGGTTTAGCTCACCTTGTTGGGCTTGAACGTCGGTTTCCGTGTCTGTTAATTCCCGAATAAGTTTGCCGTTGCGCGTGTCAATTTCCGCTTTCTGCACTGTTGCGGGCATTTGCCAATCGCCGTTCCAATCCGGATTTTGATTTAACGCTTCGCGCATAAAGTCAGCCCAAATCGGCATTGCCGAATCTGCGCCCTTCATTCCCAAATCGTCGCCGTTGTCAAAGCCGACATAAACGACGCAGACGATTTCCGGTGTAAAACCCGCAAACCAACCGTCGCGTGAAGTTCCGGTTTTACCGGCAAAAGCAGTTTTCCCTTCAATATTCTTAAAACCCCAGGCTTTTGCTTCGGCGGCTGTGCCGCGATTGATAACGTCTTTCATGATGTCGTCCATAATATAAGCGACATCGGGACGCAAGACGTTTTTCTTTTCGGCAACGGGCGCGACAACCGTTCTGCCGTCGCCGGTTGTAACGCGGCTGATTGCCAGCGGCGCAGCTTTATCGCCAAGATTGGCAAAAGTCGTGTAAGCCGTAGCGACCTGCAAAGGTGTGGCTTCGGCTGTTCCCAAAGCCATCGAAGGATATGCTTTTTCGACTTTTGGCAAACCAGCTTTGGCGGCAAGATTCATTACTTTGCCGATATTAAGTTCCATTGCCAAATCAACCGTAATGACGTTTTTACTTTTGACGAGCGCGTCGCGCAAAGTCATTTCCTGATTGGAAAAGTGGTCGCCGTAATTGTTCGGCGAATAAGTGTCGTTGCCGAAGGTGAAAACTTTCTTTTCGTCTTTGAAAATCGTCGCAGGCGTGAGAACTCGTGAAGTCGGGTCGTAAGCCGTATTCAGCGCAGCGGCATAAACAAACGGTTTGAATACCGAGCCGGGCTGACGTTTCGCGCTGGTCGCGCGATTAAACTGCGTTTCAAGAAAATCGCGTCCGCCGACCATTGCGACAATCTCGCCGGTTTTCGGACGGATAGCGACGAGCGCGGCTTGCAGGCTTCCTTTCGGTTTTTTCGGAAAGTATTTATCGAGTTTTTCGAGCCGCCGGTTGACAATTTCATACGCGGCTTTCTGCAAATCAGGGTCAATCGTCGTATAAACGCGCAGATGCTGCAATGCTTCGGGGTCATTGACAATTTTCGGCAGTTCTTCGATGGCATACTGCGAAAAATACGACATTCCTTGTAAATCTTTACCACTTGAAATTTTACGCAGATTAACCGATGTTTGCTTGGCTGTGGCAGCTTGATTCGGCGAAATCGCGCCGGCTTCGAGCATCGAGTCCAGAACCTGATTGCGTCTTTCAGTTACTTTTTCCGTATTTTTAAACGGATTGTAACGATTTGGACTGCGGATAATTCCCGCAATCAGCGCGGCTTCCGGCAGAGTTAAGGTGGAAACATCTTTGCCAAAATAAGCGTTTGCCGCTTCGCCGACACCGTAAATTGAAACGCCCGTTTGTTGTCCGAGATAAATCTGATTGGCGTAAAGCGTAAAAATTTCTTCTTTTGAGAGCCGCGTTTCCAAAATGATCGACATATACGCTTCTTTGGCTTTGCGCTCAATTGTCTGCTCGCGTGTCAGAAACAGATTTTTAACCAGCTGCTGCGTAATTGAAGAACCACCTTGATTGGCGAGCGGCGAATCTTCATTGCCTTCGTATCTGCGCCAAGCAGCGCGGGCAATGCCGCGAAAATTTACGCCGTAATGCTCGAAGAACGCGCGGTCTTCTGTCACGGTAATAGCTTTGACAAGATGCGGCGGCAAATCGCTGAAGTTAACGGCTTTCCTGCGTCCGTCGCCTTCCGCCGCGATTGAACTCAGAATTTTCGGTTCAATCTGAACTTGTTTGACATCTCCGTTTGCGTTTCTGTTGGTGATGGAATCGATAGATTTGCTGTCTTTTTTGAATTTAACTAAAATGGTCAGGAAAGTTTTTTTATTGTCAATTGTCGCAGTTACTCCGGGTTTGATTTCGACAGTATTGTCTTCGATTTTATAGCGACTGCGCGAAGCGTCCGCTTGGCTGTTTTTTTCGATATAACCCGCCGATTTTAGATAAGCGGTTAAATCTTCGAGCGAAATATCCTCGCCTGCCT
>JACCYR010000278.1 GCA_013696385.1 Acidobacteriota bacterium | reverse complement strand
ATAAACAAGCAGAGGTTAAAAGTTATGGCAGATTATAAAGAGCGATTCGAGAAGTGGCAGCGTGAAGCGAAAGATCGTTTTGACGATATTGACAAACAAATTGGGTTGAAAGAAAAACTCGCCGAAGGAGCGAAAGTCGCCAAAGAAACGGCGGAAACTTTAAAAGAAGGCGCGAAGAAATTCAGAACCGAAGCCAAAAAATCGGAAGTCGGCAAGCAAGCCGTCAAAGTTGCCGAGGAAACCATGAAAACCGCCGAAAAGACGGCGAAAAAGGCTTGGCAAGCAAGCGCGCCCGTTCGGGATGTCGCGGAAGATGCGGGCGAAAAAGCTGTGGACGTTTTTGGTATAACTGCCGTTGAAGCCGAAAAATTTATGAAAACCGCCGGAAAAAAAGCGGGCGAAGTTTTTAATGTTGCCGGCGAAAAGGCGAGCGAAGTATTTGCCGAAGCGCGGGAATCCGTCGGCACAACTGCAAACCGCGTTTCAAAAGCCTTTAATTTCGGCGCAAGCTGGACGCGGACAATTAATTCGGCAATTAAAACCGTCCAAAAAACTTCCGGTTGGATTACCGAGAAACCTCTGCAAGCCGCGACGACAGGCGTTTCGATAGCGGTTGGCGCGGGTTTAGGCGTAGTTTTTACAGGCATTAGCTCGCACTGGTTTTTTAATTCGGCTTTGCCGACGACATTGGTTAAAAAAGTCGCCGAGCAGTTTCAAAACCATCTCAAAACTCAAGACGAACTCGTCAAACAAGGCGATCTGACGCAAGCCGAAGCCGAAAAAATTCAATTTGAACGCGACATCGCCAAATACGTCGGCGCACCGCTTCTCGGCGCGTTTTCCTGCGCTTCGGGAGCGGTTATGATGACTAATATTTTTAATCCGAAAACTATTACAGGCGCGCCGATTGATTGGCTTTTAGGCGGAAATTCGCTGCTCGAAGGCGTTTGGTTTTTCGGCAACGGCATAATTTGTTTGAAAACCGGCTATGAATTTTTTATGTTCGCGCTCGAAGACCAAGAAGATGTGCAGCAAATTGTTAAGGAATTGAAAGGCTTGCTGCCTGCCTGACGATTTAATTTATGAACACAATATAAAATTTATTCGCGTAGTTTCGCGGCTGAAAATTCCTTTTTTTCTCACGGTTGAATTTTATTTGAAAACCGCCAAACCTTTTCAGGCGCAATGCAAAAATCGAGTTTCGCGTCAAAATCCTGCGCGTCTTCGATTTTTTTTACAGGCGCAAAATAACTCAAACCGATTTTTAAACAATCGGCGCGGCAGTTTTTCAAAAATCTGTCATAAAAACCTTTGCCATAACCGATGCGAAAACCGCTTTCATCAAAACACAAAAGCGGAATTAAAACCGCGTCAATTTTTTCGGTTTCGATTATTTTATCGTGCATCGGTTCGTGAATTTGCCAAGCGTTTCGGACAAGCTTTGTTTCGACTGTAAATTTCAAATTCTCAATTTCATTCGTTTGAAAATTAACACGCGGCGCGAGCGTTTCAATATGCGGGAATTCGCGCCAAATTCTGTCTATAATTAATTTCGTATCTATTTCGCGGAATTTTTCAATCGGCAGAAAGCAGTGCAGAAATTTTATTTTGCTTAGGTTAAAAACTTGAAAGAACAGATTGGCAACCCACTTGCTTGCCCGTTTTCTTTCGAGTGTGGAAAGACTTTTTTGCCTGACAAGATAAATTTCTCTAAGCTCAGATTTTGTCATTAAATAAAATGTGGAGGCGTGCTGAAATCCTAAACATTCCAAATGTTTCAAGCACTTTTACAATTGTTCGGGACGAGTTTTTTATGCAGATTTTCATTTTGGCGCATTTATCCGCGTTTCTTTTCCGGTCTTATTTTATTTGGCGCAGTTGTTTTAGCCAGCACGTCCGACGGCTTAAAATTCTGCTCTGTTTTCGAATCGTTTATCGTTTTGGCAGTCGCTAAAAGTTTTGAATCATTTAGCAATTTTAAGGCTGCTTTTGCGTTTTTACTTAATCTCTTTTTTTCTTTTGCCATTATTTATCCCTTTTTATTTTCGGCTTTCAAATCTGCCGTATTTATAAAATCGCCAATTATTATTAGGTTTTCACAATCCAACCGCCACCGACAACTTCTTCGCCGTTGTAGAAAACCGTCGCCTGTCCGGGCGTGATGGCGGCTTGCGGTTCGTCAAAGACAATTCTTGCGCGACCTTTAGGCAAAGCGTAGATTGTCGCCGGTTCCGGGTCGTGGCGATAACGCACTTTGACGGAAGCGCGGACAGGCTCACTCGGTTCATCAAATGCCACCCAATTTACGCCTTTGGCAACAAATTCGAGTTCGTCGAGTTCCTCTTTTTCGCCGACGATGATTTGATTTCTTGTGCGTTCGATTTGCAGAACATAAAGCGGTTTTTCGTGCGCGATGCCCAAACCGCGCCGTTGTCCGATTGTGTAGCGATGAATGCCTTGATGTTCGTTCAACTTTTCGCCTTTTGTGTTGACAATGTCGCCGCCTTTTGGCAATTCATCCGAACGATTTTCGTGTTCCAAATATCTATCAATAAATTCCGAATATTTGCCGTCGGGAACAAAACAGATTTCCTGTGATTCCTGTTTTTCGGCGACATATAAATTCGCACCACGCGCTATGTCGCGCACTTCTGATTTGAGCATTTCGCCCAAAGGGAAATAGGCGCGTGAAAGTTGGTCTTGGTTGAGTTCCCACAGAAAATAGCTCTGGTCTTTCCAATGATTTTTGCCGCGATAAAGACGATAACGATTTGCTTTTTCGTCAAATTCGACACGCGCAAAATGTCCGGTTGCAACTTTATCGCAGTCAAGAGATTGCGCCAATTTATCTAAGGACGCAAATTTTAAACGCGAATTACACGCAACACACGGAATCGGCGTTTCGCCGTTCAAATAACTGTCAATAAACGGATTGACAACTGCTTCTTCAAAATCTTTTTCGAGATTGAGAACATAAAACGGAAAACCGAGCGATTCTGCCACGCGCCGTGCGTCATAAACGTCGTCGAGCGAGCAGCAACGCGACGGTAAAGGGTCGCCGTTTTCGTCCACGTTAATATGTCGTCGCTGATTCCACAATTGCATCGTAAAGCCGACGAGTTCGTGTCCTTGTTCTTTTAAAAGCGCGGCGGCACTTGAAGAATCTACGCCGCCGCTCATTGCTACCGCTATTTTCATAATCTTTTATTTTGCCAGCGCGATTGGTTTAATTGCAAGCCAGAAAACTTTAGGATGCTTGTAAGATAAGATACGTAACTTGGCGATTGGAATTGTTTTGAAGTTTTCGCGCCCAAGAAGTTTCAAGTTTCGACCAATCGGAAGACGATAAAATTCCTTTTTCTAAAATCGCAAATCCTGCCGCTTTGTATTTCGGAATCAAAACATTTTCAAGATATTCAGGAGAAAGTTGAGGCAATTCAAGCCGCTCGATTTCGGATTTGTCGCGCTCTTCATCAATTCCGATAACAATTTCAATCAAACATTCGGGCGCACAAATACGATGCAGGCTTTGAAGGACATCTTTCTGTCCCGCAATAACGGCGCGAAGCAGACTACCCCAAGGAAAATGAATATGAATTTCGTCCGCCGCCGCGTTTAATTCTTCGGGAAGATTTTCGACGGCGGCTTGAACAAACAGAACATTAGGCAAACCGCCTTTCGCCGGTTTGCGCGTCGCTTTCATCGAAATTTTCTCTAGCGGTTTTGTGTTCGCGTCTATTCCGATAAAAAACTTGTTCGGATTCTCCTGGGCAGACCGATATACAAAGCGACCGTCGCCCGTCCCGA
>JACCYR010000125.1 GCA_013696385.1 Acidobacteriota bacterium | reverse complement strand
CTTCCGGCTCTGATGCGGCGAAATAAAATTCTGAACATTACTTCACGAATGCGGCGAGCTGTCGGGCGTATTTTCTGTGAAGTTGTGCTTTGCAAATACTTTCCTCTGTGCTTTCCCTCGGTAACTTGCATATCCGATACGATGCGCGGTCGGTTGTCTTTTTCCCACGGCTTGAAGTTTCTTCCTTTTGGCGTAAATCGGCTTTTGGGTTGAAGTCTGTCGTTTTTTCCTTGATACGTTTCGTTTCTTCTCGGCGATCTTTCATCTTTATCTTGAAACCGATTGTTTCGTGGTTGGAAACGGTCGTCCCGCGGTTGAAATTTTCTGTATCCCTGTGGTCTTTCTCCTTCTTTTTTGATATACGGCTTTCGTTCAAAAGCCTTTGAAGTGCCGGTTGCTGTTGGTCGTCGGTTTTCCATTTTCTTTCTCCCTTTTAAAATAATGTGAAATCTCTTTTTGGCTTTATGTGGCAAGTTAATTTGACCATCTCAATACTTTTTGATATATAGGCAAAATTTTTAAACAAAATGGAAGATAATTGCACACTAGAAAATTTTCCTTGTTCGGAAAATTGCGATAGTAAAAATTAATTGAGTTTTTGTTCAAAGAACTAATGAGAGATTAAAAAGCTATAACAAAATATAACTGAATTTTTTAAAAACTCAATTATCAAATACGTTTTTTTTGCGGAAATGATTTTTGGATTGTTACATCTTTTTTACAATATAAACACATCTTGAAAAAAAAACAAACTACTTTTGTTTGATAGATTACATAAAAATTTATAATTTATCCGATTCCGGCAAGCCGAAAACGGGCATCGGCTTTTGTGATTTCAATAAGTTTTGAAGTTTCATTAGTCAAACGCTTTTGTGTCAAATAAAACTCGGCTTCTTGCCGCGCTTTGTCCAGAAGTTCCAAATCACGAATAATGTTTCCGATCTTAAAAGTCTGCACGCCGGATTGCCGCGTGCCGAGAATTTCGCCTTGCCCGCGAATCTCCAAATCTTTTTCGGCGATGCGGAAACCATCGGTTGTTTCTTCCATAATTCCCAGTCTTTCTCTGGCAACGGCAGTTTTTTTGTCGCCCGTTAAAAGAACGCAAAATGATTGCTCCGCGCCGCGTCCAACTCGTCCGCGCAATTGGTGAAGTTGCGACAAACCAAATCTTTCGGCGTGTTCGATAATCATTAAAGACGCATTCGGCACGTCAACGCCGACTTCGATAACCGTTGTCGAAATCAAAATATGCATTTCGCCCGCGCTGAATTTCAGCATCACTTCTTCTTTTTCCGCGCCTTTCATTTTGCCGTGCAACAGTCCTACTTTGAATTGCGGAAAAATTTTATCGCGCAGTTCTTCAAACATCTTTGTCGCGGCTTTCAAATCCATTTTTTCTGATTCTTCAATCAGCGGATAAACGACATAAACCTGTCTGCCAAGTTTTATTTCGCGCTTAATACCTTTATAAACGCCTTCGCGCTTATCTTCGCCGACGACGACGGTTTTTACCGGCGTTCTGCCCGGCGGAAGTTCGTCAATCACGGAAACATCCAAATCGCCATAAACCGTCATTGCCAAACTGCGCGGAATCGGTGTTGCCGTCATAAAAAGAATGTCGGGATTATAGCCGCGGGCGCGGAGTTCGGCACGCTGCAAAACGCCGAAACGATGCTGTTCGTCAATTATTGCCAAACCTAATTTTTCAAATTCAACCGCATCCTGAATAACGGCGTGCGTGCCGATAACCGCATGAATTTCGCCGCTCGCTATTTCGCTCTGAACCTTGCGCTTTTCGGCAGCTCTTAAACTTCCAATCAGCAATTCGACGCGATACGGCGAATTTTCAAAAATCCGTTTGGCATTGCGGGCGTGTTGTTCGGCGAGAATTTCCGTCGGCGACATCAGCGCGGTTTGATAACCGTTTTCCATCGCGGCAAACATCGACAAAAAAGCGACAATCGTTTTGCCGCTGCCGACATCGCCTTGAATCAGACGGTTCATTGGCGCGTCGGATTGCAAATCGGCAAAAATCCGCTTGATAACTTTGTCCTGCGCTCCTGTCAATGTAAATGGTAAAAGTGCTTTGATTCTTTCGTGAATTTTATCGCTGATTTCGATAATCGTGCCTTTCGGTTCTTGTTTGCGCTCGCCACGCTTTAATTGCAGTGCAAATGAAACCCAGAAAAATTCCTCAAAAATTAAGCGTTGATGCGCATCGCTTCTCGCGGCGGCATATTCAACGATACTCGTATTTTCGGGCGGAAAATGAATTTCTTCAATAGCCTGAGCGCGTGAAATTAAATTTTGTCTTTTACACAAATCTTCGGGCAAAGTTTCCTTCACGGACGATTTATCAAGATTTTGCAGAACATTATAAATAATTTCGCGCAAGCGTTTGGTTTGAAATACTCCGAGTTTGCGGTAAATCGGCACGCATCGTCCCGTGTGAATCATTGCAAATTCGGGATTGTCGGTGTCTTCTAATAAATCTTCATCTTCATTTTGGTCTTTGGTTTTTGGTTTTTGGTCTTTAGTCTTCGAATCCTGTTCGTAATTCGTAGTTTGTAATTCGTAATTTTCCGCCTCCTCTGCGGTTGATAAATTCTTTAACAAACCAAATTCCTCAAAATTATTTTCAGAAGGCAAGATTTCAAGTTCGTCCGGCTTATTTACGCGCAA
>JACCYR010000234.1 GCA_013696385.1 Acidobacteriota bacterium | reverse complement strand
CGTTTTTCACCGGCTACAGACCACAGTTTTATTTTCGGACAACGGATGTTACGGGCGTAGCGCATTTGCCAACAGGAGTCGAGATGGTGATGCCGGGCGACAACATTCAGATGGAGATTGAGTTGATAGCCCCGATAGCAATGGAGAAGGGCTTACGCTTTGCCATCCGTGAAGGCGGGCGAACAGTCGGAGCCGGCACGGTGTCGGAGATTGTTGAATAATTAAAATTATGCTGAACGAAAAAATACGTATCAAGTTAAAAGCATACGACCATCGCGTTTTAGACCAATCCACAGTTGAGATTGTCGAAACCGCAAAAAGAACGGGAGCGAGCATCGCAGGTCCGATTCCGCTTCCGACGGTCAAAAATAAATGGACGGTTTTGCGTTCACCGCACGTTGATAAAAAATCGCGTGAGCAGTTTGAAATCAGAACGCATAAACGTCTGATGGACATTCTTGACCCGACGGCTGAAACGGTTGATGCCTTGATGAAGTTGGATTTACCCGCCGGTGTTGATGTTGAAATTAAAGCATTTAGCAAGAGCTAAATTGATTTTAGATTTTAGATTTTGGATTGGCTCAATCAACAGAGAAAGCAAGTTCAAAGTTTTATAAAATCCAAAATCTAAAATCTAAAATCTAAAATTATGATTAGCGGAATCATCGGTAGAAAAGTAGGAATGACACAAATTTTTGCGGAAGACGGCACGGTTACGCCTGTAACGGTCATCAAAGCGGGACCGTGTGTTGTTGTGCAAACAAAAACGGCGGTGGGAAAAGACGGTTATAATGCCGTCCAACTCGGATTTGTCGAAGATAAACCGATTAAATTGAAAAATGTTTCCAAGCCGATGCGCGGACATTTCGAGAAAACGGGCGGCGGTCTTCCGCCAACCCGCATTTTGAAGGAAATTCGCCTAACGGACGCGCCTGACGCAAATATCGGCGACCAAGTAAAAGCAGATGTTTTTGCTGACGGCGATATGATTGAAGTTATCGGAAAATCGAAAGGGCGTGGATTTGCCGGAACGATTAAGCGTCATAATTTTAGTCGCGGTCCGATGTCGCACGGTTCGATGAATGTTCGTGCGCCCGGTTCGATTGGGCAATCAGCTTATCCGTCGCGTGTTATCAAAGGCACAAAAACGTCGGGACATATGGGCAATGAGCGCGTAACCGTGAGAGGTTTGACCGTTGCCAGAGTTGATGCCGAAAATAATTTGATAATGGTCAAAGGCGCAGTGCCGGGACCGAATGGAAGTTTGGTTGTT
Organism: Acidobacteriota bacterium; assembly: GCA_013696385.1. Lineage (GTDB taxonomy): Bacteria > Acidobacteriota > Blastocatellia > Pyrinomonadales > Pyrinomonadaceae. Next base: position 1,429 of record JACCYR010000234.1, on the reverse strand, counting down.
GTAAAAAAATCTGTCAGACAAAAATAGTCTGGAAAGTCTGGAAAGTCTGGAAAGTCTTGGAAGTCAGATTACTTCCAAGACTTTCCAGACTTCCAAGGCATCCAAGACTCGAACGGGGTGAGATTATGCCGACCGCAAAGGTTCGCAATTTAGAAAATAAGGAAATCGGTGAAGTAACGCTGTCGGATGCCGTTTTTGGTGTCGAGTTGAACGAATCGTTAATTCACGCGGCGGTCAGAAATTATCTGGCGAATCGCCGCCAAGGGACTTCTGCCACGAAAACACGCGGAAATGTTTCGGGTTCGGGCAGAAAACTTTGGAAGCAAAAAGGAACAGGTCGCGCCCGCATCGCGTCAATCCGTTCGCCGCTTTGGAAAGGCGGCGGCACGGTTCACGGACCGCAGCCGCGTGATTGGTCATATAAAATGCCAAAGAAAATGCGGCGCGGTGCGCTTCGTTCGGCTTTGTCGGAAAGACTTCGTGAAGGAAATCTGATTATTATTGACGAATTCATTATTGACAATCCAAAGACCAAAGGCTTTATCAATATTTTGTCAACGCTTGAACTTGCCGACAATAAAAAGCAGACCAAGACATTGATTGTTGATTCGCTGGATAATGCGAATTTGGTTTTGGCTTCGCGCAACGTCAAGAAAACAAAGATTACAAACGGTTACGGCTTGAACATTTATGATTTGATTTATCACGAAAAACTTTTAATTTCTAAAGCGGCGTTAGAAGAATTAAACCATTTGCTCGACCCGCAGCGCGAGAAAGGCGGTGCTGAATCGGAAGCAATCGAAGAAATGCCGGCGGAAGAAAAACCGAAGGCGAAAAAAGAAACTAAGCCGAAAGCTAAAAAGGAAGAAACGAAAGTAGAAGCAACGCCGACCAAAAAATCAAAGAAGGAAACGGCAAAAGCCGAAAAAACTTCTCTGGCGAAAGCGAAAAATCAAGAGAATGAGGAGGCGGCAGAATAATGGTAGAATTAGGTGTTTGGGATATTTTGAAGTCGCCTGTTGTAACGGAAAAGAGCGTTCTTTTGAAAGAAGCGTCAAGCGAAGATAAGGAAATCGGACAAGTTTTGACTTTTCGCGTTGCCCGAAGAGCAGGTAAAGACGATATAAAAAAAGCGATTGAAGAAATTTTCGCCGTGAAAGTTTCCAGAGTTCGCACGGTTCATTACGAAGGCAAAATGAAAAAACGCGGACGGCAGCAAGGTCGTCGCGCCGCTTGGAAAAAGGCTTACGTTACATTGAAAAAAGGCGAACCGCACGTTGATTACGCGGAAGCAATTTAGCAATTTTGGATTTTAGATTGAGTGCGAATGCTCGATTTAATCCAAAATCTAAAATCCAAAATCCAAAATAAGAAGATGGGAATTAAGAGATTAAAACCAACATCACCGGCGCGGCGGTATCAAACCTAT
>JACCYR010000220.1 GCA_013696385.1 Acidobacteriota bacterium | reverse complement strand
GATATTTTTCCTTTAATTCTTCCAATTTTTCGCGCAGATAATCGCCGACAACTCGTGCGTTTGTCCGCAAATCTTCTTCTTCAATCACTTTGATAACGGCGAGCGCGGCGGCTGTCGAAACGGGATTGCCGCCGAATGTGGCAAACGTCAGACCGGGAAATTTGTCGGCGACTTCCGCCGTCGCAATCGTCCAGCCAATCGGCACACCGTTGCCCATTCCTTTTGCCGAAGTGATAATGTCGGGTTTTACGTCCCAATGCTCGATGCCGAACCATTTGTCGCCGGTTCTGCCCCAACCGGTTTGCACTTCGTCGGCGATAAAAAGCCCGCCGTGCTGTCGGGTGATTTCTTCGACTCGTTCAAAATATCCGGCGGGCGGCACGATAAAACCTCCGACACCGAGAATCGGTTCAGCCATAAACGCGGCAATTTCGCCGGTCGTTGTCGTTTCAATCACTTCTTTGACATCTTCGGCGCACGCCAGACCGCAATTTTTCGGCGATAAATTAAGCGGACAGCGATAGCAATACGGAGCGCGGGCGTGGACAATTCCGGCAACTTGCGCCGGAATCGGTCGCCACGTCGAATGTCCGGTCGCCGACAATGCCGTCGCGCTTCTGCCCGAATAGCTGTGTCGCAGCACGACGATTTCCTGTCTGCCGGTCGCCAATTTTGCCGCCATAATCGCCGTGTCGTCGGCTTCCGTTCCCGAACTTGAAAAGAACGATTTTTTCAAATCTCCGGGCGAGATTTCCGCCAGCTTTTCCGCCAAATCCGATTGATTCGGATTCGCATAAAGCGCGGAAGTATGCTGGATTTTATTAACCTGCTCAATAATCGCCGCGTTAATGCGCGGGTTCGCGTGTCCGACGCTGACCGTCAACACGCCGCCGAAGCAGTCGAGATAGCGATTGCCCGCGTCGTCCCAGACATATTCGCCTTCGCCGCGAACGAGCGCGACGGGTTCTTGATAATAAGTTGCCACCGCTGGAAAGAGAAACTCTTTATGTTTTCTGACAGTTTTGGATGGTTGTTTTTGTTGTGTTGGATTCATAGTTTTATTTCGTTGCGCCGTCCACGCTAGCAAACAACTTCCACAAAGCCGTGCGGATGACCGCCACCGGATTTTTCTCAAGCGGCGTGTCATCGGGCAATTGCAGATTTGTGTTAAATGCCAGAATCGAAGCAGAGCGCGTTTTAGGGCGAAAATCAATATACATAATAAAACCGTTTTGGTCGCCGCTATGACCGATTAACCCGTGTCGCGTGTCAAGAAAAAACACCAAGCCAATATTTGTTACATTGTTTGTATTGCCAAGCGCGTCAACTTCGCTTTCGATGACCGGCTGCCACATTTCTTCGAGCGACGCGCGTTTCAACACGCCTTCATAAACGGCTTGTTTCGTCGGGTCGCCAACTAAAAAATTGAGATATTTAACCATATCGGGTAGAGGCGAGTTCAGTCCGCCGTTTGAAACGGTGATTCCGGTGTTGACATCAAAACGCCCCGGAGTTCGCTTACCGTTTTCGATAAAATAACTATGCGAGCGATATTTGAGCAGATGATACGGAGTCGCGTCGAAATAACTGCGATACATCTCCAAAGGTTTGAAAATGTTTTTGTCAATATAAACTTCGTAATCGTCTTTGGTAATTAACTCGATAATGCGTCCGAGAAAAACAATTCCCAAATTTGAATAACTGTAACGACTTCCCGGCTTAAATTTAATTTCAGTATAGGGAAACATTGCGACAATCTGCTGCCAATCCTGCGGTTCGTGCGGCTGCCACGCTTTGGTTTCGTCTTTCCATGGAAACGTCGGGTTGCGAAAACCCGCGCTGTGCGACAACAGATGCCGGATTGTAATTTCACTCATATCGCCGTAAGGATTGTGAACGGCGCGAAGTTCAGGAAGATATTTGACAACCGAATCGTCGAGTTTCAGCAATCCTCTATCACGAAGCTGCATAATGGCAATGCCCGTAAAAGTTTTGGTAATCGAAGCCCAATGATAAATTGTATCTTCGTCAACCATCTGATTCTTTTCCAGATTTGCCATTCCCCAAAACCTTTTGGCGATAACTTTATTATCTCTGACAAACATAAAGCTACTGCCGACGATGCCGGATTTTTGTAATCCTTGCTCGTAAGTTGCGCCGAACTGTTTGTCAGCCTCAGCAAAGGTGTTGGATTTTTGCGTGGCTGATTGTGCTTTTGTTGTTGTGATATTCAAAGACATAAATAACAATATCAAAACAAACCAAGGAAAAATTTTCGGTTTTTTCATTGTTTTATCTCTCGATTTTGATAGTTGAATGCTAACGCTTGATGCAAAATTATCCTCAAATTTTCCGACAACTAACGCTGGAAACTTCTTTTATCCTATTGTATTGCAAATTTAATTATATTTGGCAACCCGCTGTTATCTTGTGTCTATCCTGAAAACATCAAAAAGAAGAAATAAAGAAAGTTGAGAAGAACTTCTTTTCAACTTTCTTTATTTCTTCTAAAAGTAATTCGCTTTTGCTAGGCAAAAGGCTCGCGCTAAATTGACTAGCGTTTTGAGTTCCAACTAAAGGTTGGCTTTGGCTGACACAAAAGCCAACCTTTAGTTGGAACTCAAAACTTTATCCTGACACTTAAGCCAAAACTGCTCTAAGTTTTTCGCTTGAACTTCTGAAATCTGGAATCTGGAATTTGATTTATTTTATCTACACTCATTTTTCACTTAATCGTTTTTTACTCCCGAAAATCATTTCATTGCCGACGTAATAAAGGAGAAGTGCCAGCAACCAGAACGGCAGCATTCCGAGCCAAGCGGCATTTGGTCCGTTAAAAAATGGATTGTTCGCTTCCGACCATTTTTCAAATATGCCGAGCGTATCCGCAAGCGAAACCGAAGCAACCGCCAGCAAAATTCCCGCCAGTGCGCCGCCAGCGATGTAACCCGAAGCGAGCAGAACACCGGGACTTTTATCGGTTTCGGCAATAATTTCTTCTTCGGTCAGATTTTTATGCGCCAGCCGCTTACGCACTCCGATGTCAACAAAATAGCGCACCATTCCGCCGATAAAAATCGGCGCGGAAGACGAAATCGGCAGATATAAACCGACGGCGAAAGCGAGCGATGAAAGCCCGCATAGTTCCAGAGTTACGGCAATCATCACGCCGAGCAAAACAAGTCCCCACGGCAACTGCTGGCTCAAAATACCTTTGATAATATAGCTCATCAAAGTCGCTTTCGGTGCGCTGTATTTCTGCACATTTTGATAAACGGGATTGCCGCCTTCATCAACGCCGGTTTGAACTTTATCAATTACGCCGTTGATTCCCGGGTCAACCAGATAAACCGGTTTGCCCTGCGGATTAACCAAAAAACGTCCGACTTGTCCATTTTGCGGGTCAGTGTTATGCCAAACGCGGTAAGTGTTTGTATCGGAACTGTTTTGAATGCCCTGAACTTTTTCCGATTTCAACTGCCCGTTGTCGCGGAGCAATTCCTGTTCGGGAACTTGAAAACTGGCGGCGAAAGTGTCGGGCGAAACTCTTTGATAAACGGTTGAAGCATTATTTAACTGAATCAAAATCGGACCTAATAATAACGCGGAAACCAACGCACCGACAAGAATTGCAATCTGTTGTTTCCAAGGCGTTCCGCCGACCCAAAAGCCGGTTTTTAAATCCTGCGAAGTTGTGCCGCCGTTTGACGCGGCAATGCAGACAATTCCGCCAACGCTCAAAGCCGTTACAAAGTACGGGTCGGGTTTTGTCCAACCCAGTAGCAGAAAAACCAGCGAAGTCAGCAAAAGAGTGGCAACCGTCATACCCGAAATCGGATTTGACGATGAGCCGATTTCACCCGTCAGACGCGAAGAAACCGTTACAAACAGAAAGCCGAAAATGATAATCAAAACCGCGCCGAGCAAATTCATTTTCAAAGCAGGTACAAGCGTTATCACGACAATCAATGCCAAAATACCGATGATAACCCATTTTAACGAAAGGTCTTGGTCGGTGCGCGGCTGCGTTTCGCCTTCCGCGAGTTGCGAACCGCGCAAATCGGCGAGCCCGCCTTTAAGTCCGTGCCAGATTGTCGGTAGTGAACGAAACAAACTGATAATTCCGCCCGCCGCTACCGCGCCCGCGCCGATATACAAAATATATGCCTTTTGAATCTGTGAAATGCTCATCTCGCTAATGAGTTTTGTCGTTTCCGGCGCAAGCGGTGTGGCTAAACCCGCGCCGAAATACTTAATCATTGGAATCAAAACGAGATACGCCATCACGCCGCCACCGAACATAATTCCGGCAATGCGCGGTCCGATGATGTAACCAACGCCCAAAAGCGCGGGGTTGTTTTCGAGCGAAACCGAAGCACCTCGATACGGCGCATCAAATTCCTTGGTCGGATATTCATTCCAACCTTTAAAAACCTGCATCACCGAATTATATAAAAATCCGATGGCGAAACCCGCCGAAATAATCAAACCGCCTTTGGTCGCGGCGGACAAATCTGTATTCGTGTCAACACTAGCGGCGGCTTTTGATTCGGCGTTTGCACCCGTTTTCAAAACTTCGGCGCAAGCCGTACCTTCCGGGTATTTCAAAAATCCGTGCTGTTGGACAATCAGCGCGCGCCGCAAAGGAATCATCATTAAAATCCCCAAAAGACCGCCAAGAACGGCAACGAGCATCACGCGCGTATATTCGAGGTCGAAACCGAGAATCAAAATCGCGGGCATCGTTACGCCAATGCCAAAAGCGATTGATTCGCCCGCCGAACCTGCCGTCTGTACAATGTTGTTTTCCAAAATCGTTGCATCGCGCAAGCCGAGTTTTGAAAGTATGCGAAAAAGTGTTATCGAAATAACGGCAACGGGGATCGAAGCCGAAACCGTCAAACCGACTTTTAAGACAAGATACAACGACGACGCGCCAAAAATAACGCCCAAAATTGTGCCGACAATCAGCGGCAGCACCGTCAGTTCGCGCATATTGACACGCGCCGGAATATACGGGCGAAAAATTGCCAAGAATGGATTATTTGTCATAACCGAAAACTAAAGCCTCCGAAGTTTTTGATGTTTTACGGGGAAAGTATTTTGAAAATCTTGCGTTAATTTACATTGCATTGCGCGAATAAGCAAGAGAAATTGTCAGCAGAGAAAAGATTTACCGCCGAGATTTGGAAAACAATTGTCCGCAGATAAATACAGATAAACACAGATTTTTGATTTTTATCTCGTGTATTCTGTTTAAGTTTTCCTTTGTGTCCTTCACATTCCCTGCGGTTAAAAATTCCTATAATCGAAAAAATAGTCTAAAATCAAAAGAAAACTAAACGGAGTTCTCAGATGAAAAACAACAAAACTTTCTTTGCGTCTTTGCGCCTTTGCGGGATAATTCTTCTTTTTATCTTTCCGATTATCGCCCAGACGAAAATTCCCGCGCCCGCCGACGTTCTCGGTTTCACGCCCGGCGATGATAGAAAACTTGCTTCGTGGAATCAGGTTGTGGAATATTTCAAGAAATTAGATGCGGCGAGCGACCGCGTGCAGTTTCAGGAAATCGGTAAAACGACACTTAGTGCACCATTTGTTTATGCGACAATTTCTTCGCCCGCAAATTTAAAGAATCTCGAAAAATATAAACAAATCAATGCAAAATTAGCTGACCCAAGATTGATAAAAAGCAATGAAAAACTCGCGCAAAGTTTAATCAAACAAGGCAAGACGATTGTGTTGATAACTTGCGGAATCCATTCTAACGAAGTCGGCTCTTATCTTTCGTCAATGCTGATTGCCGACAAATTAGCGACATCAAATGAGCCTGAAATTAAGAAAATTTTAGACAACACAATTATTTTGCTTGTGCCTTCGCTCAATC
>JACCYR010000192.1 GCA_013696385.1 Acidobacteriota bacterium | reverse complement strand
TTTCCGCGAGCAAACCAACAAATGCTTTAGCTTTGGAAACATTGTCCTCGTCGGTTTGAGCAAAAATGGTCGAAAATGAAAATATAATGATTAAAGAAAATAAAATTATTTTGAACATAGAAATTTCCTCGTTTATCGGAAGTAAAAGTTTAACGGATGAGTTCGATATTATTATCTGCGGACAAAACCGGAGCAGCTTTATTTTTTTATTTTTATCAACCAACCGCTTTGTTTCTGCCTTCCTTTCGATTTGATTTTGGGTAGATAATCGAAACTGTTGATAAGACCGTTAATGTTAAAAAGAAAAGAGCGTTGGAAGGCGTGCGCAGCGGAAAGTCAAAAAAACTGTGAATTAAAATTCCAAAACAACCGGCAAGTGCGCCGATTGCGACATCACGCCGAAAGCGGTTGGTTGTTTTTTCGACAACCTGCAAACTTCGTCTAAAGAGCAGATAAATAAACGCTGCGACGCAGGCAAAGCCGAAAAGACCGGCATCTGCCAGAATTTGCAGATAATCGTTGTGCGCTTGTTCGACGCGGAAAATTCCGTTCCAAGAGTCGTAATGCGTAAAAGCCGTTCCGAAAGCGTCAAGACCTGCGCCCAAAATCGGATAATCAAGAAAAATTTTGATGGCAATTTGCCAAAAATGAGTTCTGCCGGTAGAAAAGTCCTGCATATTTGTCAGACCGACACCGCGCAAAAGCGATTCGTCGTTGCCGAGCAGTATTACCGCTCCGAATAAACCCAGAATCAAAGCCAAACCGCCCGCAATAAAAGCGAAATTACGGCGATAAACGCTTTCGGCGATTTCTGAATCTTCCCTCTTTTTTCGTCTTTCAAGCAGGTTTGCAGTCAAAATGAATCCTAGAACACCCAAGAAACTCAGCAATCCGCCGCGTGAACCGGTAAGTAATATGGCAATTCCCATCAAAACAGCGGCAATAATCAAAAGGAGTTTCTTTTGCTTTTCGGCTGATTTGCCAAAAAGAAGACCGAGCGTCAAGCCAATCGTCATTTCCATATAAGCGGCAAAATGATGTTGGTTGATGAAGGAAGCAAACGGTATGGCTTGACCGGGTGGACGAAAACCGTAAATTGCTTCGGGATTGGCAAGACGTTGGGTAATCCCAAAAAACGCCATCATTGAGCCAAAAATAATAATGGTTAAAACACTTATCCGCAGACGTTTCCGATTATTGATAAAAACGAGTGCGGCGGCAAAAAAGATAAGATAAATAATCAATTGAACAACGGCAAGCCGCGTGGAATAAGGAGCAAGCGAGAGGGAAGTTGCCGCCGGAATAGAAAGCAAATCGGCGGCAACGCCGGAGTGTCGAAGCGGTAAAAGCTGGATTAAACCAATCAAAATCAGCGCAAGTAAAGGTATTTGAAGCGCGTTTGAATTAAAACGCAATTCTTTTTTAAAAAAAGCGTCCGTCAGCCAAAAAACCACGATTAAGCCCGCAAAAAACGCGAGAACGCCCATTGCCCAAGTATCAACCGCGCCAAAAGCGATGGCTGAAAAAACGGGCATTGCACAAACCAGAAAATAAACAAATCCGCTCAGACGCGAAGGCATTTCATCCGCGCTGACTTCATTAAACCATTTGCTAGAATTTACAATTTCTTCCGTATTCGACATTTTTTCAAATTCTAATCAATAAAACAAACTGTTTCCTTAACCTGCCGTAAGCGCGTATTTTATCTTTCAGTCGTCATCAGCCAGAATAGTTTGGACACGCCCGACTTGTCCATCCTCAAGACGAACTTTTATTCCGTGCGGATGATTGGCAGATTTGGTCAACAAATCTTTGACGATCCCAATTGTCTGCCTGCCAGTGCGCTGGTCTTGTTTTAACACAACTGCCACACGCATTCCCGGACAAATATCTGTGCGCTGTTTTCCATTCATAGATTTGTTATTTTTCCTTGCGATATGGAATACCCAAAGCCTTCGGCGCACGCGACAAACCGATAAATCCGGCAAGAACAATTATCGTCAAAACATACGGAATCATTTGGATAAACTGTATCGGAACATTTTCACCCGAAGGAAGTTTGAGGTTGCCGAGTTGGATGGTTAACGCTTCGGTCAAACCGAAAAACAGACACGCGAGAAGCACCGGAACAGGTCGCCATTTTGCCAGAATCAGCGCGGCAAGCGCGATATATCCGCGTCCCGCCGTCATATTGCGCGTGAACAGCGAAGATTGCCCGATGGAAAGATACGCGCCGCCTGCCGCCGCTAAAATGCCCGACAAAACAACCGCAAAATAGCGCAATCTGATAACTTTCACGCCCACTGCATCCGCCGCCCCCGGATTTTCGCCCGTCGCTCGAAGCCGCAGACCGAACGGCGTTTTATACAAAATATACCAGCAAATCGGCACCAGCGCGAAAGCCAAAATCGAAGCCAGCGAAAGACGATTAAAAAATTCGGGCAAAAGATTCACTTTATCAATCTGCGGAGTCGAACCCGATGAATCATAAATCGCACCGCTGATTACTGCGGGAAGTCCAATCATCAAAAAATTTATCGCCATCCCGGAAACAACCTGGTCGGCTTCAAATTTGATACACGCAACCGCATAAACAAACGCCAAAACCGCGCCCGCAACCATTCCTGCCACCAATCCGAGATACGGATTTCCCGCTTCGTATGTTACGACCGCGCCGGTGAACGCGCCCGCCAGCATTAGACCTTCAAGCGCGATATTGATAACGCCCGAACGCTCGGAAAATAGTCCGCCGAGCGCGGCAAAAATTAAAGGCGTGGCAAGTCTGATTGCCGAAAAAATTAACGCAAAAATAGAAATCTCGTTCATACTTTCCCTTTTGTTCTGGTAGTTTTTGAATACATTTGCAGGCAAGCGACAAACAAAATAATAATTGCCTGCAAAACCCAACCGATGTCTTTAGAAATTTTTGGCGTGAAAGCGTCAACAAATATCTCGCCGCGTTGGAGAACGGCGAAAAACAGTGCCGCGATGAAAACTCCAAGCGGATGATTTCTGCCTAAAAGCGCAACCGCTATGCCGAGAAAACCCCATTCTGCGGAAAAACCGTCGTAATAACGGTGGCGATAACCCAAAACTTCGCCAATCGCAACCATTCCCGCGAGTGCACCGGAAATAGTCATTGCAATAATAATTTGTTTTTGCGGCGAGATTCCGCCGTATTCAGCCGCACTGGGATTTTCGCCGACGGTGCGGAGTTCGTAGCCCCATTTTGTTTTCCACAAAAAGATGTAGACCAAAACGCACATCAAAATCGCAATTAAAAAGGCAATGCTGAGCGGCACAAATTCGGGCATTCCGGGAATGAATTGGCTGATTCGCGGGATATGCGCGGCTTCGCCGATTTCGGCGGTTTGCAAAATCGCATCGCCCGGGATTTTGTAATGGTATTGGGTAAAATAACTGACCAGAGCAATAGCGATAAAGTTGAGCATTATCGTATTGATAACTTCGTGCGAGCCGAATTTCGCTTTTAAAACGCCCGGAATCATTCCCCAAATTCCGCCGACAACCATTGATG
>JACCYR010000155.1 GCA_013696385.1 Acidobacteriota bacterium | reverse complement strand
ATGCGTTTGCTCATAGCTTAAACAAAATAATCATTTTACCTTTTATTTTGGAAAAAGAATAGTGAAACTTGCTAAGTTGACGGTTTTGAAGAAATTTTGCGATTAGTAGATGCCTTTAATTTTCGATTCGTTTTTTGACTTCTGTAGCAAGCGCGTCTTCATGTTTAATGTCAACACGCAAACGGCGATAAATACTCATCAATTGATTTGCCAGCCACGGAATCGCAAAAAACGCCAAAATATATCCGCGCCAATCTTCAATCAACAATTGAAAACCCGTCAGCAGTAAAATCAAAATAGTCATCCAATGGCTAAAGCAGTATTCGCAAGTAAAAACGTAAAAGAATTTGCGTTTTGGAAGCGATTTACAACTGTCGCAACGCTCCTGACAGTATTCGCGCCATTCCTTAAAAAGTTCTTCCTGCGTTACCGTCCAAGTAATCGAAGCGACGACCATTGCTAATATAAAAAGCCAAAAAATTTGTGTTGTAATAGACATTTTTAAGAGTAAATAACTTAATCAAACAATTCGTTAACCGCCATTTTCCACTTTGGCAAAGCAGGTTCGGCATTGGCAACGTCGCCGCGCCGGAAAACTTTCGGATTATCAGGATTATCGCGGTGAAAAGATTTGATAACTTCGTCGCTCAACAAATCAACATCCCAGACAATTTCAGTTCCGGCGGCGAAATAATCGGCGCGTTTTTCGGCAATTGCTTTTTCCGCCCTTTCGCCGTAATCATTTTCGCTTCGGACTTCGACGGCAAAAATCGGCGCGCCTTGCAAAAACTTCATTCCCATCGGTTTGCCAATGTAATATGCGGCATCAGGACTAACCGATTTGCGGTTTGGCAGATTGACAATAAACCCGATATTGTCGCCAAAAGCGATGCCGCGTTTGATTTCTCTTTGATACATTTTCAAACTTAAAGCAATGTTCAAACTGGCAATACCGGGCTCGCATCCTGTTGACATAAATTTTACAATTTCTCCATTGATAATCTCTGCTTTACCTTCAGTTTGATAAAGTTTTTCGATTAATTCCTCGGTCGTCGCAGTCGGCTCGTCTAAAACTAAAGTGTCCATAACTTTTCTCCCAAAACTATTTTGCGGCTTGCAATTACTATAAGCAATCGCAAGCCGCAAATCAAAATTTGTAACCACGAAGATACACAAAGAAAACACGAAGTTAAATCCTTATCTTGCATGTTTCTTCGTGGTTACGGTTTTATTGTTTGCCTTCTAAAAACGCTTTCAATCTTCTTGAACGCGAAGGGTGACGCAGTTTTCTCAACGCTTTGGCTTCAATCTGGCGAATGCGTTCGCGCGTTACGGCAAAATGCTGTCCGACTTCTTCGAGCGTGTGTTCCGAGCCGGTATTTCCAAGTCCGAAACGCATTTTGATAACTTTCTCTTCACGCGGCGTTAAGGTTGCCAAAACTTCGTCGGTAATTTCCCGAAGGTTTGAAAACGTTACGGATTCAGCCGGATTTAAAATGGATTTGTCTTCGATAAAATCGCCCAAGTGAGAATCTTCTTCTTCACCAATCGGCGTTTCAAGCGAAATCGGTTCTTGCGCGATTTTCAAAACCTTCCGCACTTTCGAAACCGGAATGTCCATCTTTTTGGCGATTTCCTCCGAAGTCGGTTCGCGTCCAAGTTCCTGCACAAGCGCACGCGAAGTCCGAATCAGTTTGTTAATCGTTTCAATCATATGGACGGGAATCCGAATCGTCCGTGCTTGGTCGGCGATTGCCCGCGTGATTGCTTGGCGAATCCACCACGTCGCATATGTCGAAAATTTGTAACCGCGCCGCCATTCAAATTTATCAACCGCTTTCATCAAGCCGATATTGCCTTCCTGAATCAAATCAAGAAACTGCAAACCGCGATTGGTGTATTTTTTCGCAATCGAAACGACAAGGCGCAAATTTGCCTCAACGAGTTCGCGTTTCGCCTGTCCGGTTGCCTGCTCACCGATTAAAATTGTTTGCAAAGAACGTTTAATTTCAACCGTCGAAAGATGATATTTTTCCTCAATTTCCGCCAATATTTTCCGCGCGTCGGCGATTTTGCGGTCTAGTTCTTTTTTCTCTTCGGCAGAAACTTTGCCTTCGAGTCTTTCTTCCGCTTTGTTGATGTCGCGTTCCGCCTTTCGGATTTCATCGGCAACTTTGCGAATTGCGACAATAAGTCGCTGCAAAGCCCGCTCGGTCAAACTGAGATTTCTGATTTCCTGAGAAACTTCCAAACGAAGACGCGCCACTTGGCGTTTTAGGGCGGCGAGTTTTTTGCTTGGCTTGCCTTTCGCTCGTCTTTGTTCTTCCCGAAAATTGCCTAAAGCCTTAATCGCTCTTTTGTAATTTGCGTGGATATTTTCGATACCTTCGAGCGTCCAACGCAAGTATTCTTCGGCTTTATCTTCTTCGCCCGTCAGTTCTGCCTGCTCGGAAAACGTAACCGTTTCACGAATGCTTCCTTTGCCGCTTTCGAGGTCTTCGCCCATTTGTAGAAGTCTTTCGACGGCAACGGGAGAGCGCGAAATCGCTTTGCGCGTTTTTATCTGTCCGCGCTCGATGCGCTGGGCAATCGTAACTTCGCCTTGCCGCGTCAGTAGCGGAACAATTCCCATCTCGCGCAAATAAAGGCGCACCGGGTCGTTTGACTTATCGAGCGTTCCGGCTGAAAGGTCTAAATCTAAATCCTCGTCGTCATCGTCATCGGCATCATCGAGCAGCAAACTTGCAGCTTGTTCAAGCAATTGCGCGTCGGAATCGGCAACCGAAATGTTTGCGCCTTCAAGCCGTGTTAAAACGTCTTCGATGTCGTCGGGCGACATCATTTTATTGGGAATCTCGCGGTTTAACTCGTCAAAACTCAAGAATTTCTTGCGTCTGCCGAGTGCCACCAGCCTGTCCATCAGGTCTTCTTTTTCGTCGTAGTCAGCCATAATTTATGAATAGGTTTTGATTAAAAATTCGTGTAAATCGTTGTTTGTAAAATAATTCTAAACGCGCGAAGCGATAATAAAGTTTCAAGCGTTAAGACGGCGAATTGCAGGCGATTTCAAATTTCAAGCAATTCTCAAATATGAAATTCGTTATTATAAGTTATAAATTGCAAATTATCCATTGTTGGTAAGGAAAAGATTCAGGGCTTGATATTAGAAACATTATTGAAATTTATCAATTTTCGACACTTCTTTTCTCTAAGTCACGCTTTACCTTTTCAAGTTCTATTTGTGTACACGATAGTTGATTCCGCAATTCAAAATCGCCATTTTCTTGTGCAAATAACATTTTTTGGCTAACTTCCAGAATTCTTTCGTTAATTGCTAATTTACGTAAGGCGATGACTTGCTGTTCTGCTTTTTCCAAAACTTTATCAATCGCTTCGTCCTCTTCACGCGCCGGTTCGCTCATCAAAAGAACAGGAACAAAATCAGTTGCCGCCACATCTTCGCTTGTCAGTTCCAGCAAACTCTCATTTGAAACTTCTAAACCTTTTTCCGTAACTTCAAAAAGCGCACGGAAAACTGAAGCCGTCGCCAAAGATTCATAATCGGTTTCTTCAAGTTGTGGCAAAATTATCTCGCGCAGTTCAGTGTCGTAAATAATCAGTTCCAAGAGAAGTCGTTCGGCGACGGTCATTCGCGCCTGCGTCGCCCGCGCCACCTGTTGTTTGATAGTTTGAGTTTCAATGCGCGTGCCGAGTTTGACGGTTTTCCACAAATCACGTTTTAAAATCGCATCTTCGACGCGCAGAAAACTCATCGTTTGGTCAAAAGCGTCGCGTTTCTGAATCGGATTTTTAACCGCCGACAAAAGCGGCATCAAATCTTCGATGGCTTCCGCCTTTTCTTTCGGTGAAGCCAGATTTCGCTCACGCCCTAGGTTTTCCAAAACAAATTGCAGAAATGGAAAAGCGTGTCCGCGAAGATTGTTATAACTTTCCGCGCCGTTTGCTTTAAGAAAATCGTCCGGGTCTTGTCCGTCGGGCAAAACCAAAACTTTCGTCTCAAAATCATCTTTAATCAATGTTTCAATCGCCCGCCGCGCCGCCTTCACGCCCGCTTTATCGCCGTCATAGTTGATAACGACGCGCCGTGCAAATCTTCCAAGCAATTTCGATTGCTCCGGCGTGAAAGCCGTTCCCAAACTCGCCGCCGTATTTCTAATTCCGTATTGATAAAGCGCAATTAAATCAAGATAACCTTCAACAAGAATCGCAAATTTTTTCTGTCGGATTTCCTCTTTTGATTGGAAAAGCCCGTAAAGATGTTCGCCTTTGATATACGCCGGAGTTTCGGGCGAATTAAGATATTTCGGCTCGCCCTGCGCCAAAATTCTCGCGCCGAAAGCAATCGGATTTCCCTTAACATCCAAAACCGGAAACATAATTCGCCCGCGAAATCGGTCATAAACGCGATTCTTTTCCTCATTCACGGAAACCAAGCCGCTCTGTTCAATCAATTTTTCGTCCGCGCCTTTCGTCTTCAAATGCGACATCAGCGCGTCCCAACTGTCGGGTGCAAGACCGATATGAAAAGCCTTCTGTGTTTCGACTGAGATTTCGCGCTTTTCCAGATATTCATGCGCCGCTTTCGCGTGAGCATTGTTTTCCTGCAAATGATTTTCCCAAAATTCGAGCGCATATTTGTTGAGTTCGATAACTTGGTCGGCGATTTCCTTCTTCTCTTGCCTGCGCTGTTTGTTCTGCTCGTATTTTTTATCATCAATCGGTTCGGGCAGCGGAACACCCGAAATTTCCGCGACTCGTTTTATCGCTTCGGGAAAGTTCAAGCCTTCGATTTCCATCACAAAAGTAAAAGCGTTTCCGCCTTTGGCGCAGCCGAAACATTTGTAAAAACCTTTCGACGGATTAACGGAAAACGACGGCGTTTTTTCTTGATGAAACGGACAGCAGCCCATCCAATTTGCGCCTTTTTTCTTGAGCGGCGCATACGGTTCAACAATCCGCACAAGGTCAGCACGATCTTTTAGTTCATCAATAAAGTGTTGCGGATAGAGCATTTATTTTTTTGGCTTTTATTTTAATATTTGGTTTCGGCGCAGGCGGTTTGTTGTCTTTCGGAACGAGCCAAAATTCGATTTCCGGTTCTTCACGATTTCCGCTGTAAATTGTTTTCAAACGATTTCGCGGGATTTTAAAATCCTTGACCAGCTTCTTTTAAAGCAAATTTAGAAATTTGCTTTGCGCGGGTTTTATCCTTTTCAAACTTCGTATAAATCACTAAATAGCCAGTTAGTTCTGGAGATGTTTTGAAGAGTTATCAACGGGCTGGCATAGGCGGCAATAACATGATTCATAAATTTTTCAAGTCTTTTTCCAACTCTTCCGCTCTGTAACCAAAAACCGAAACACCATATTTTCCTAAAAGTTCTAAAAAGGCTCGTTTGGAAAGTCCGACAATTTCCGCTGCTTGTACCGATAAAAGTTTTCCCTGTTCAAACAATTTTGATGCGACAATCATTTTTACTTCAAAATCGCTGATTCCCAAATCCGTCGGTAATTTTACTTCGACAACTCCATTCATAATGAAATTTTGCTTTCTATTAAATACTTTGTCAATTTTTATTGTTTAAGTTCTGCTATTGTAGCACCTTGTCCGCCCTGGTCGCGCGGCGCAAAACCGAACTTTTCAACGTGCGGATGACCTTTCAAAAAGTGATGGACGAAGTTTTTCAACGCGCCCGTGCCGAAGCCGTGAATGATTCGCACTTGCGGAAGCGACGCGAGATATGCTTCGTCTAAAAATCTATCAACTTCGTATTCGGCATCGGCGGTTGTTTTGCCGATAAGATTGAGTTCGGCTTCGGCATCTTCGGTGTCGAGCCGCAAATTTGTATCTTTCGCTTGATTTTGCAGTTTTTCGCTGAGCGATTGTTTGGGTTGTATTTCCTCGTTAACAACCGCCTTCAGGTTTTCCAACTTTTCACGAAGGCGCATCGAACCGACAAGAACTTCTGCCAAATCCTTATCAATTTTTTCGACAATTCCGACGTTGCCAAAACTCGTCAAAACTTTTGTGCCGACCTTTATAATTGCGGATTGCGGATTGCGGATTGCGGATTTTTCCTGATTCTGACTTCTGACTTCTAACTTCTGACTTCCGCTTTGCATTTTCGACATCGCGGCACGGTTAAGTTCCGCCTTTCGCGCCAGCCGTTCTTTGTCGAGTTTCGCTTTTAACGCTTTGTCTTCGATGGTTTGGATAAACGCTTTTGATTGGCGTTCAAAACCTTCGATAGTTTCGGCGAGTTCTTTTTCAAACTGCTTTTGGCGTTCCTTTTCGCGCCTTCTTGCTTCGATGTCCAACAGCGCATATTTATTGGCGACGGCTTCGCGTTCTTCTTCGAGTGCAACGCGCAAATCGGTTGCAAGGCGTGTTTCGAGTTGTAATTTGTGCAGATAATTTTCGGCTTCCTGCGCGGAAATGTCGAGATTTTCACGCGCCGTTTCGATAACTTCATCTCGAATGCCGAAACGCCTTGCGATTTCGATTCCCGACGACGCGCCCGCAAGTCCGACCAGAAGGCGATAAGTCGGCTGCAAAGTTTTCTCGTTAAATTCAACCGAAGCGTTTATCACGTTTTCATCATTTGCGGCGTAAATTTTCAGTCCGCGATAATGCGTCGAAGCAATGACCTGCGCCGCGCATTTGCGGCGAAAATAATCAACAATCGCCACGCCCAACGCAGAACCTTCGTCCGGGTCTGTGCCTGTGCCGACTTCATCCAATAAAACCAGCGACGGCGCGGCGCAATCGCGCATCATTTCCGCGATATTTGAGATATGCGAGCTAAAAGTCGAAAGATTTGCCGCCAAAGATTGATGGTCGCCGATGTCGGCGAGAACCGATTTGTAAAATGGAATGTTTGCGTCTTTGGCGGGAACGGGCAAGCCGGAAATCGCCATTAAACTCAACAATCCTGCTGTCTTTAAGACAACCGTTTTGCCGCCCGCGTTTGCGCCGGAAATTATCATTACGCTTTCTTCATTGGTCAGTTTAAAAGAAATTGGAACAATTTCATCTGATTTTGGATTTTGGATTTTGGATTTTGGATTTTCTTCCGACAGACTTTGGACTTTGGACTTTGGACTTTGGACTGAAGAAGAGCGAAGCGATTCTTCCAAAAGCGGATGACGCGCATCAATCAAATCCAGCGTTTTATCGTCCGAAATCCTCGGCACAATCGCGTTAAATCTTCGTGCAAATTCGACTTTTGCTTTAATAAAATCTAATTCCGCAACGGCTTCAACCGCCGCTTCAATTGCCGGAAGCTGTTGGCGCAAGTCTTCGGTCAGCGCAAACAAAATCCGCGCCACTTCGCGTTCTTCCTTGCCTTTCAGATTTTGCAGTTCGTTGTTTGCCTCGATTACTTCGAGCGGTTCAACAAAAACCGTCGCGCCCGACGACGAAAAACCGTGCGCCACGCCTTGGATTTTGCCGCGAAAATCGGCTTTTACGGGAATCACGTAACGCTCGTTTCGCTGCGTTACAATCGCATCCTGAATCGCCGCACCCGAATTTCTCATCACGCTTTCCAGAGATTTTTGCAAACGCCCGCGCTGCGCGTTTATTTCGCGCCGCAAACGCGCCAGTTCAGGCGAAGCGGAATCGTCAATCTCACCGCTCGGCAAAAGTTTTTTGTTGATTTTGCCGATGACTTCAAACAGCGTCGGGGGCAGATTTTCGATTATTTGCCAAAGTGTCGGCACGGTTTCTTTTTCGGGCGAAATTGATGAACGCGCAAAGAGTGCTTGATTGCAAAGCCGCGTGATTTCTAAAAGCGAAGTCGGCTCAAGCATTGCGTTCTGAATCTTTAAGACGGCAATCGCGCCGGAAGGTTCAAAAAGTTCGCTGAAACTCCAATTTACATCTTTTTGACTTAAAGAAATTGTTTCGGAAACGGCTTGCAAATCTCGTTCGAGTTCCAATTTATTTGTCAAAGGCTGTAAATTTTCCAGCCGCGCTTCGCCCATCGGCGTTTGCGCGTGGCGGGCGACGAGCGCGAGAAGTTTTCCGTATTCTAAAGTTGTCAGCGATTGCATATTTTCGATGAGATAAAAGCCTGTTTAATATAGTAGAAAACGGCGTTTCTAATGCGCTTTATAAATTATTGACTTTGGTTCTTATCAAAGATTGATTGTGATTTTTTAGATTTCCAAGTTAAATTCATCCAAGGTTTTATGAGCTTTCCATTTATTAGTGAGCATAATAACCAACCTGAAATGCCATAAATTAAAACTATTGAACAGTAGAAAAGCCTTTCCTGTCCTTCCATAATTTTCGGATAACCAATAATTTATTTGAATTTTATCATTCAAGAAAATTCTTTGGAACATTCTATCTTAAAAGAAGTCCTTATTTAATTCACAGTAATTGCGTTTGCCTTTGCAACAAAACATTTTCACGCAACGACTTCAACGCCATTCCAAAACGCGACGTAATTTTCGATTTCCTTCGCCGCGGCTTTTGGTGTCGGATAAAACCAAGCCGCGTCTTTATTTGTTTCGCCGTTTGCAACGACATCGTAATAACTCGCCGTTCCTTTCCAATGGCAAACCGTGTGCGTTTCGCTCTCGCGGAAAAATTCTTTGTTGACTGCATCTTCGGGAAAATAATGATTTCCTTCAACTACAACTGTTTTATCTGATTCCGCTAAAATTTCGTTGTTCCAGATTGCTTTCATAAGTTTGTAAATTCCAGATTCCACATTCCAGATTCCAAATTTAAGAATCAAACTAAAATCTGGAATCTGGAATGATTCAATTATCTTCGACCTTCATAAAATACCGCCGCAATTCATCAATCGCGCCCGGCACAATCGAAGCCTTAATGTCTTTTTCGTCTTTCATTTTCTCATTCGCGCATTCGATACAGCAAGGCTTCAGGTTTTTATTGCCGTTCATCGCCTTTTGTCCCGAAGCCGAAACCCAGACGGGCGATTTACATTCCAGACAATCGGCGCGGATACTGCCATAAACGGGTCGCGGCATTCCGGCGGTTTTGGCGCAAATTAAGATGTCTATGTCGTCATTTTTATCCATAAAAACTCCATTCTAAGAGATAAATTTTTCTCTGATTTCCGGTGTCGGCATCATACACGCATCTTTTTTGCCGAAAAGTTTGTAGCGATATTTCGCAAACAGCTTGTAGAAAAAATCTCTGATTGGTTTCGGCACAATAATAAAGCCGTAAAACCAAGCCCAAAAGCCGCCCAATTTTCGCGTAATCCGCAGCGCGGCGGTTGAATGCGTGTAAGCCGCATCGCCCTCAATCAAAATTACCGAATCGGTTTCGGCTTTATCTATATTATGTTTTTCCAGCAAACTTTGCGCGATTTCCGTTTGCAGTGGTGCAAACTTAAAATAATTTTCTGCGTCGCGTTCAATAATAAAATTGACCGAGCCGTTGCAGAAATTACAAACTCCGTCGAAAAGAATAATTGCGCCCATAATTTTAATGGTAGACGGTAAATGAGAAATGGTAAATAGTTGAGAAATACATTTTTCATTTTGAAACCTTTTGTTTTATACTGCGTAACAAAGATTGGCAGTTTCATTAAAATTTAAAATCTTCCGCTAAAAAGTTATGAAAAAATTCATTTTGCGCTTTTCTGCCGCAATTTTTGTGTTTATTGTTCTTAGTTCGGCTGCTTTTGCCCAATCGCGCACCGACGTTTTTGCGATTACAAATGCTCAAATCGTTACGGTTTCAGGTCCGAATCTGGCAAAAGGCACAATCGTTATCCGCGACGGTTTGATTGAATCAGTCGGCGAAAATGCAAAAGTTCCCGCCGATGCGCGAATTATTGACGGCACGGGATTGATTGTTTATCCGGGATTTTTCGATGCTTATACAAATCTGGGAATTCCCGCGCCAACGCCAACGACGCGCGTTCCAGGTCAGCCGCAAACTCAAAATCAGCCGCAAACTCAAAATCAATCATCGTCAAACTCAAATTATCCGGACGGCTTGCGGGCGGAAGAATCCGCCGCCGAAAAACTCAAGGCTGGCGAAACGCAGTTTGAAACAAACAGAAATGTCGGTTTTACAACCGCTTTGACCGTTTCAAAAGACGGAATTTTTAACGGTCAATCCGCAGTTGTCAATCTAGCGGGCGATTCGGTTTCGGCGATGATTATTCGCGCTCCGTTTGCCGAACATATTACTTTTACGACGCTTCGTTCAGGACAATACCCGACTTCTTTGATGGGAACTTTTTCCGCGCTTCGGCAAATGTTTCTCGACGCGCAGAGATTGCAAACCATCCAAAAAATGTATGAAAAAGACCCGCGCGGATTAAAACGTCCCGAAGACGATAAGTCTCTGCAAGCCTTGTTTCCGATTTTGAACGGCGAAATGCCGGTTGTATTTAATGCGAATAAAGAAATTGAAATTATCCGCGCTTTGGATCTGGCGCGGGAATTTAACTTAAAAGCAATTATCGCAGGCGGACAGGAAGCATGGAAAGTTGCCAGCAGATTGAAAGCGCAAAATGTTCCCGTTTTGCTTTCGCTCGATTTTCCGAAACGCACGGCTTTGGCTTCGATGGAAGCCGACCCCGAACCGGTTGAGCTGCTTCGACTGCGGGCGGAAACTCCGAAAACTGCCGCAAAACTCGCACAAGCGGGCGTAAAATTTGCTTTTCAATCCGGCGGAATGAAAAATATCAACGATTTTTTGACGAATGCCAATGAAGCCGTCAAAAACGGTTTGAACAAAACGGACGCGATTCGTGCAATGACTTTGAGTTCGGCGGAAATTTTTGGCGTTGAAAACCGGCTCGGCTCAATTGAAAAAGGCAAAATAGCCAATTTAGTTGTTGTTAAAGGTGATGTTTTTGATAAATTGAAAGTAATCACACAGGTTTTTGTCGACGGCAAACTTTTCGAGCCGAAACCACCGCCAAAACCTGACGGTAAAACTCCGACCGGAACAACTCCGACTGGAACAGCGGCAAATGTCGGCGGAAATTATGCCGTCAACATTGAAGTTCCCGGACAACCGATTCAGGGAACTTTGAATTTAACGCAGCAAAATGAAAATTTAACCGGAACTTTCCAATCGCAACTTGGCAACGTGCCGATTAAAGATGGTAAGGTGACGGCAGAAGGTTTTAGCTTTACGGTAACGGTTGATTTTGGTGGTTCTGAGGTTGAAGTTTTCGTTAAAGGCACGGTGAGCGGCACGTCAATCAGCGGCACATTTACATCGCCGCAAGGCGCGATTCCGTTTAGCGGAACGAAAACGCCATAAAGGATTGAATTATTATGAAAAAATATTATCTTATTTTGACGACAACGCTGATTTTTGTGTTTTTAAGCGCGTGTAATTCTATCGAAAATGAACCAAATCATTCGCATTATTCGGGTGAAGAAAAGCGCACAATCAAATCACTTTCGGATGATGATATAAACAACTATCTCAACGGCAACGGAATGGGTTTTGCAAAAGCGGCGGAACTAAACGGCTTTCCGGGTCCGAAACACATTTTGGAAAACGAATCGAAACTTGAATTAACCGTCGAACAAACAGAAGAAATTCAAAAATCTTTTCAAAAAATGAAAGGCGAAGCAGTTAATTTAGGTAAAATTATTGTTGAGAAAGAGAAAGAACTTGACACGCTTTTTGGAGAAAATAAAATTGACGGCGATGTTTTGAAAGGTAAAACGCAGGAAATTGCCAAACTCCAGGGCGATTTGCGAAATGTGCATTTGCAAGCGCATTTGGAAATGAAAAGGGTTCTTTCACCTCAGCAGGTTGGCAAATACAATCAGTTGCGCGGATATAGCAATTAGTTTTGGTTTTAGACCGAAAACACCTATAGATTATTTCATCGTCGGTCTGAAAAGTTGCTCAAGCTGACGCTCAATGCGGGAAACACGAACATCAAGCGCATCAATTTTAACGTCAAGTTTTTGGATTTCCGCTTTAATTTCGTTTTTTAACGATTCAAAAAGTCTTTCGTTATTGCGTTGATTGAGCCAAGCCGAACCGAAGATTGACAGCACGAGTGAAACAATCGTAACGGTGGCGGAAATTATTGCGACAACGAAAACAGTGGTTGGGTCCATAATTGACTTTCACCATACAAAAGATTTCTGTAAATAAAAAGAGGAAAAATGAAAAAGGCTTATACATTTTTATTTGTTATGCTGCTCGTCGCAACTTCGCCGAGTTTGCTTTTAGGGCAAACAAAATCGGAAGTTTTGATTCGCAACGCGACCGTTTTGACCGCCGCGAAAGGCACGCTTGAGAATACGGATATTCTCATTCAAAACGGACGCATTGCGCGAATCGGCAAGAATTTAAAAGCCGCGTCAAACGCCAACATTATTGACGCAACCGGCAAATTTGTAACGCCCGGCATTGTTGATTGCCATTCGCATACGATGATGGACGCGGTCAACGAATTTTCTTATTCGGTTACGTCAATGGTTCGCATCCGCGATGTTTTGAATCCGACCGACATTTCAATTTACCGCGCACTTGCGGGCGGCGTAACAAGCGCGAATCTTCTGCACGGCTCGGCAAATTCCATCGGCGGACAAAATACGGTCGTCAAATTCAAATACGGTCATCCGGTTGAAGATTTTCCAATTGCGGACGCGCCGCCGGGAATTAAATTCGCGCTTGGCGAAAATGTCAAGCGCACGAATTTTCAGCCGCAACCCGGACAACCGTTTCGCTATCCGCGCACGAGAATGGGCGTGATGGAAGTTATCCGCGATGCGTTTCTTCGCGCACGCGATTATAAG
>JACCYR010000150.1 GCA_013696385.1 Acidobacteriota bacterium | reverse complement strand
AACCCAACGGGCAGAATAAAACCATTGATTGTTCCGGCAAAAATCAGAACTTTAATTGGTTTGCCGATGAGAATAAAAATCAAGGTTGAAAAGGCGATAAATGCAATGATGATAGTTTTCGTATTTTTCTCAATTTTTGAGTGAAAGGTTTTAATAAACGAAACGGAAGTGTAAGCCGCGCCGATAACTGAAGTTATCGCCGCGCACCACATCACGATGCCGAAAATTTTATAACCAATCGTGTCAGCCGCGTTTTGGAAAACCGATGCGGGCGGATTTGCGTCGTCAATCGTCAGACCGAGCGCGACTACTCCGAGAGATGCCAGAAACAGCAAATATCGAATCAAAGCGGTCAATAAAATTCCGGTTACAGCGGCGCGGTTGACTTCCGGCAGCGATTCTTTGCCTGAAATTCCCGCATCAATCAAACGATGCGCTCCGGCAAAAGTGATATAACCGCCGACAGTTCCGCCGACCAGCGTAATAATTGCAAATATATCAACTTTTTCGGGATAAAATGTCCGAACAACCGCTTCGCCAAGCGGCGGCTGCGAAGCATAAACCACATAAATTATCAATAAAATCATCAGCAATCCGAGAATTTTGGTGGTCAAATCCAATACTTTTCCCGCTTCTTTGTAGAGAAATATCCCGATGCCGAGAGCCGCGCTAATAATTGCGCCGTATTCAACCTTCAAACCGAATAAAACTTCCAAGCCGAGACCCGCGCCTGCAATGTTGCCGATGTTAAAAGCCAGACCGCCGAAAGCAATCAACGCAGCGAGAACGTATCCGCTGCCGAAAATGGTTTGGTTGGCAACGTCCTGCGCCCGTTTTTCGCTGACGGTTAAAACGCGCCAGATATTGAGTTGGGCAAAAATATCGAGAACAACTGAAAGCAGAATGACAAACCCAAAACTGGCGGCAAGTTGTTTAGTAAAAACGGTTGTTTGAGTTAAAAATCCGGGACCGACGGCGGAAGTTGCCATCAGAAAAGCCGCGCCGAGAATTACGGATGAAAAAGAAGATTTTTTCATTTACACGATTCTTTTTAACTGAAAATAATAAATAATTTGCTTTTATAAACTTTGCATCTTTGCGGGAAAATTCTTAAATCTTTACCTCCCGCAAAGACGCAAAGGCAAGTTTTAAGAAACAGACTTAATTTGAATATCGCATTTTTTAAGTTTGGCGTTAATAATCTTGGCAAATTCCAGCGCGTGTTCGCCGTCGCCGTGAATGCAGACGGTTTCGGCTTTAAGCGAAACTGTTTCGTCATTTGCCGCTGTTACTTTTTGTTCTAAAACCATTTGCAGAACTTGTGCAGCCGCTTTTTCCAAATCTTTAATTAAAGCGTTCTGCTCGTTTCGCGGCGTTAAACTGCCGTCTGCTTGATAAGTTCTGTCGGCAAAAACTTCGCTCGCCGTTTGCAAACCGATTTTTTCCGCTTCGGAAATTAATAAACTGTTTGAAAGTCCGTAAAAAATTAAATTATCATCAATTGATTTAACGGCTTTGGCAATCGCAGCGGCAAAACTTGCATCTTTGGCGGCTTGATTATACAACGCGCCATGCGGTTTGACGTGATGAAGTTTTCCACCAAACGCTTGGCAAATTCCTTTGACTGCCGAAACTTGATAAAGCACAATATCAAAAACTTCTTCAGCCGACATTTTTATCTCGCGTCTGCCAAAACCCTGCAAATCGGGAAAACCCGGATGTGCGCCAATCGCAACGTCTTTTTCGATAGCGGTTTCAACCGTTTTTCTAATAACCGAAGCGTCGCCCGCGTGAAATCCGCACGCGACATTAATTGACGAAACATAATCCATCAACGCGGCATCGTTTCCCATCCGCCACGCGCCGAGACTTTCGCCCATATCGCAATTTAAGTCTATCGAAAACATTTTTAAAGTTCGGAAAAAAATTGATATAAAACTAAATTGAAACAACCGCAAATGTCAGATAGTTTAACTCAAATTCGTTTTGCAGCAGAATTTTTTCCGCCTTATTTATCGAAATCAGATTAAACGAAACATTATCGTTTGGATTTAATTGTGCAAGAAGCGGCAAATCGGCGGAAATGACATGCGCGATGCGCGGATAACCGCCGGAAGTTTGATGGTCAGCCATTAAAATTATCATTTGACCGTCGGGCAAAAGTTGAATCGCGCCAAAATTGACCGCCGCCGAAACGAGTTCGATTTTATCAAGTAAATGAAGCGGTTTGCCGTGCAGCCGAAAACCCATTCGGTCTGATTCGCGCCCGATCATAAAACTTTCTTTCAAAAAAGCGAGTTCGCTCAAAGCCGTCAGCATTTCAAATTCAGCACCTGCAATTATGCGAACTGTTGGCGAAGAATTATAAGGCAGAATCAAACTGTTTGAAATTTTATAAGTAAATTTTGAATTTGGAATTTGGAATTTTGAATTTAACAAAATCCGGTCGCCCTTTTGCAAACTTCTGCCGCCGAAACCGCCGATTTTTGCACGAAGATTTGTCGCAGAACTGCCCAACCATTTTTTTATGTTTAAACCGCTTTTGACCGCCAAATAAGCGCGATTGCCAAAAAATTTATCGTCGAATTTTAAAATGCTTCCTTTTTTAGCAAAATAAGGTCGCCAGTTTTCAATTTCCCTGTCGTTTAGTTTCGCGCCGAAATCCGCGCCGCCGAGCGCAATAATCGCCTCCGCTTCAAACCGCAGAACGGGCGCAGGAAAGTGCATTTCCAAAACGGCTGCGTTTTCATCATTGCCGAGCAAGATATTGATTAATCGAACAGCTTGTTTGTCCATCACGCCGTTCGGGTTGATACCAAATCGCCGACAGCCTTTTCTTCCTAAATCTTGGATTGTCGAAAGAAGACCGCTTTTTTGCACGAGAATACTCATTTTTAATCAATGGAAGATTGAATGCAGAAGCACGCACGTCAGTAAGTGTGTTTGCGCCCCTATTGATAATTTAGTTTTTCCGAAAGACATCAAAATTTTAAAGAAATACGATTTCAACCACATCTCCTTCTTTGTAACTTTCACCCTTCGGCACAAAAACCAAAGCGTTGGCGCGTGAAAACGCGATAAAATTTGACGAACCGCTAAAGCGCAAAGATTCAACAACAAGTTTTCCGTCCGAAGCGGTTTCCACGCGAACAGGCAAATATGAATCGCGCTCTTTCGCGCCATTTATTTTAGCTGCTACGACGGCAAAACCGCATTTTAATTGACAATCTCCGGCGTTTTGCATTTTCAAGAGTGCTGTGCGGACAAACAAATAAAAAGTTACGGTAGTCGAAACCGGATTTCCCGGAAGACCAAAAACCAATTTATTATTTAGTTTGGCAAAAACCGTCGGCTTGCCGGGTTTTAAACTTACTTTTTCAAAAAAAATCTCCGCGCCGAGTTCGCGCAAAGCAGGTTTTGTAAAATCGTAATCGCCGACCGAAACGCCGCCGGAAATTATCAAAACATCACAAGTCGTTGTTGCATTTTGGATTTTAGATTTTAGATTTTGGATTTCATCTCTAGCAATCGGCAAAATTTCGACATCAGCGCATTTTTCCGACAAGATTTTTAAACTAATTGAATTTGAATTGCGAATCTGGTCTAGTCTCGGTTTTTCGTTTATGTCAACAATCTCGCTGCCCGTCGCCAAAATCGCCGCTTTCGGTCTTTGTGAAACTTTAACTTTTGCATAACCGAAAGAAGCCAAAACCGTCACCATATTTTCATTAATAATTTCGCCTTTATCAAAAATCTTCTCGCCTTTTTGGATTTCTTCAGCGCGATTGACAATACTTTGTTTCAGCTTTGTCGTTTCTAAAATTGTGATAAAACCATCGGTTTCATTCGTCAATTCAATCTTTTGCACGGCATCCGCGCCATTCGGCACAGGCGCGCCGGTCATAATTCTAACCGCTTCACCTTTTCTCAATTCGCCTTGCCAGCCATTTCCCGCCGAACTCTCGCCGACAATTTTAAGTCTGGCAGGCGCATTTTTCGTGTCCTTCGCACGGACTGCAAAAC
>JACCYR010000142.1 GCA_013696385.1 Acidobacteriota bacterium | reverse complement strand
TAAGCCTCTCGATACATTTTGCTGACTTCTTCCTCAGAATATTTTCGTTTATCCTGATGCAAAACTTTTTGCAATGAATCATTAATGTATTGCAGACGATTTTTGCTAAGGTCTTTGGCAACTGCATCAATTTCCGCCACTAATTTTTCGTCGAGTTCAATCGTAACGCTCATAATTTTTTGAAGTATTACAAAATCAGCCGTTACCCGCAAGAAATTACAAGCTAACGGCTGATTTTTTATAAAGTTATAAACTACTTCTTTTCTTCGTCAACATCCACATACTCGGCATCAATAACATTATCATCGCCCGATGTTGAAGATGTCGTATCGCTGCCCGCGCTTGCCGAAGATGCTTGTTCAGCCGTTTCGCCTTCGGGAGTTGCGGCGGTTTGATTGTAAAGCACTTCCGCAATTTTGTGCGAAGCGGTTTGAAGTGTTTCAAACGCGCTATTCATCGCGTCCGCGTCGCTTCCCGCTAAAGCGGTTTTCGCTTCCGAAAGCGCAGTTTCGATTTCGCCAGCCGCGCCCGAATCGAGTTTTTCTTTGTTTTCGTTGAAAGTTTTTTCAACATTATAAACAAGCCCGTCCAAGCGATTCCGAGCTTCGATTTCGGCTTTTTTCTTCTCGTCTTCGCCTGCGTGCGATTCGGCTTCCTTCATCATTTTATCAATTTCATCTTTTGACAAACCGCTTGATGAAGTAATTGTGATTTTTTGTTCGCGTCCCGTTCCAACGTCTTTCGCCGAAACATTGACAATGCCGTTGGCATCAATATCAAATGTAACTTCGACTTGCGGCAAACCGCGCGGTGCTGGTGGAATGCCGACAAGATGAAATTTTCCGAGTGTTTTGTTATCACCCGCCATCGGACGTTCACCTTGCAAAACGTGAACTTCCACCGATGTTTGATTATCCGAAGCGGTTGAAAAAATTTCCGACTTTCGGGTCGGAATCGTCGTGTTGCGCTGAATCATCTGCGTCATCACGCCGCCCAAAGTTTCGATTCCCAAAGTCAACGGCGTTACGTCAAGCAAGAGAATGTCGGTTTTTTCGCCCCCCAAAACTCCTGCCTGAACTGCCGCGCCTAAGCCGACAACTTCATCCGGGTTGACCGATTTGTTCGGCTCTTTTCCAAAAAATTCTTTGACCATTTCCTGAACTTTCGGAATTCGCGTCGAACCGCCGACCAGCACAATTTCGTCAATCGCTTTCGGCTCAACTCCGGCATCTTCAATCGCTTTTTTAACCGGCGGCATCAGACGGTCTAAAATCGGCTGAACAAGCTGCTCAAGCTTTGAGCGCGTCAATTTCATCACAAGATGTTTCGGTCCCGATTGGTCAGCCGTAATAAACGGCAGGTTGATTTCGGTTTCTATCGCGCTGGAAAGTTCGATTTTGGCTTTTTCCGCCGCTTCCTTCAAGCGTTGCAGAGCCATTTTGTCCGACGTTAAATCAATCCCTTGATCTTTCTTAAATTCTTCGATAATCCATTTAATTAAGACTTCGTCAACGTCATCGCCACCGAGGTGCGTATCACCGTTGGTTGATTTCACTTCAACCACGCCTTCGCCGACTTCCAAAACGGAAATATCGAATGTTCCGCCGCCGAAGTCGAAAACGGCAATTGTTTCTTCTTTCTTTTTATCTAATCCGTAAGCAAGCGCGGCGGCTGTCGGTTCATTGACGATTCGCAGAACTTCCAAACCGGCAATTTTACCCGCGTCTTTCGTCGCCTGACGCTGTGCGTCGTTAAAATATGCCGGAACGGTAATTACCGCTTGATTAACACTTTGTCCAAGATAATCTTCCGCCGATTGTTTCAGTTTTTGCAAAACCATCGCCGCGATTTCTGGCGGGCTGTATTGTTTGCCGTCGGCATTAATGCGAACATCGCCGTTTGCTGCGCGTTCTACTTTATACGGAACTTGCTTAATTTCGCCCGTTACTTCATCATACTTACGTCCCATAAAACGCTTAATTGAATAAAGCGTATTTTCGGGATTCGTAACTGCCTGACGCTTGGCAACTTGTCCGACCAAACGATTTCCGTCTTTGGCGAATGCAACTACCGATGGTGTCGTGCGTCCGCCTTCCGAATTTGTAATAACAACCGGTTCGCCACCTTCCATCACGGCAACCACCGAATTTGTCGTTCCTAAATCTATTCCTATAATTTTACTCATCTTTTAAAATCTCCAAATTATAAATTATTCCACTCCATCTATTAAAAGAGAAAACTTTGGCTTTATCTGAGCCAAATAAGATTATAATAGTTGAGTGTGTTTTTGTCAAATTTAATTGAGCCAAAGAGCATTAGATATATTTATTGACCGGGAATTTTTACGGAATCAGCTTTTTTCATCAAACGGGCGACGTAGAAAATATAATGAACACCGGAAAAAAACGCTACTGCAAAGACAGTTGTGTAGACGGTCGGCAGATAAAAACTTCTGAGTTGCGGAAAAACAGCAGCAAGAAGAATCAGACCGACGGCGAAAACCTGAACAACAGTACTTAATTTACCAAGCCAGGACGGTTTAAACCCGCGAAATTCGGTGATAATAAAAATCGCGCCCGCCACCGCAATAATCAAAACATCGCGTCCGATGACGGCGGCGGTTACCCAAAATGGAACGGGCAGATGGCGGGTTGGCGGAAAGATATTCGGCAGAGTCAAGATAATAAAAGCCGTTGTCATTAAAAGTTTATCGGCAATCGGGTCGAGAATTGTGCCAAGTTCTGATTCCTGATTAAAACGTCGCGCCACAAATCCGTCAATTCCGTCGGAAATACCGGCGACAATAAATACTAATAAAGCCCAACTGCTATAACCATAAAATAATAAACTGGCGAAAACCGGAATGAGAGCCATTCGCAGAAAAGTGAGCAGGTTAGGAATGGTAATTATTTTTGAAGACATAGTTAATGTAAATGGTTAATTGTAAATCGTTAATGGTAAAACTAACAATTAACGATTTACAATTAACTACAAATTAACTCAATCAAGGAAATCTCCGGCGGACAGCCGTAGCGCATCGGCAAAACGACTGTGCCGATGCCGCGGGTAATATAAATTTGGGTGTCTTTGCGCCGATACAAGCCGTTTTTCAATTTTCGGCGCGGCAAAATTCTTTTTTCTTCGTTGCGGATTTTTATTTGTCCGCCGTGCGTATGTCCGCTCAACACTAAATCAACTTCGACACGCGCCGC
>JACCYR010000141.1 GCA_013696385.1 Acidobacteriota bacterium | reverse complement strand
TGACGATTCGCGTCTGGCAATTCCCGATTTAATTAGAGCCTTTGCCGCCTTCAAATCCGAAAACACATCGAGTATTTATCGCCCGATGCTCGAAATCGAGCAAGACTTATTTATTCGCGGCGCAATTGCCGAAGTTTTAGGCGAGCAGCCCGCAACAAAAGAAAATATCGAAGTCTTGAAAACCGCATTTACTAAATCGCTCAAAACTGACAAAAAATACAATGACGCGCAGCTTGCCATTCTCGACGCGCTTTTCAAACTTGACAAAAAAGAATCTGTTCCGACGCTTTTGATTGCGCTCAACGCACCTGATTATTTGGTTCGCAAAAAAGCGTTGGAACTTCTAAAAGATAAGGATTTGCAAAAAGATTTTCCAAACATCAAAACCAATTTAGAAAATGCAATTACCAAAAATAAAGACCAAGTTTTGCCTTACTCGCCCGCAACCGGCACAAAGCTCGGACAAATTTTGAATACAAACGCCGATTACATTCGCGCCATTTCGCGCAAAAATGCAAAAGCGATTATCACAACCGAAAAAGGCACTTTTACAATCGAATTTCTCCCTGCAGACGCGCCTTTGACGGTTGATAATTTTATCAAACTTGCTCGTCTGAATTATTTTAACGGTTTGGCAATCCATCGCGTCGTGCCTAATTTTGTAATGCAGGACGGCGACCCGCGCGGCGACGGAAACGGCGGTCCGGGTTGGGAAATCCGCGATGAAATCAACGAAATTCCGTATCAACGCGGAATGGTCGGAATGGCTTTGTCGGGCAAAAACACCGGCGGCTCGCAATGGTTTGTAACGCATTCGCCACAACCTCATTTAGACGGCGGCTACACAGTTTTCGGACGAGTGAACGAAACCGATATGAAAATCGTAGATAATCTGGTGCGCGGTGATAAAATTTTGCGCGTGAAAATTGTCGAAGGAAATTTACCGAAAAGCCGCAAAGCCATGAAGAAAAATTAACAGGATGGACAGGACGTTTTCAACATCGAAAATTTGTTGTCCTATTATCCTGTCTATCTTGTTTGATCTCTTTAATTATGAAAAACATGGGAAAATTACAACCGATTGAAAGCCGTTCTCGTTTCGGCTTATCGAAAGATGAACGCAAGCAAATTGAAATCGAAGAAAGCCTCGAAACTCTTTCGAGGTATCTCGACGGACTTTTTCGCGTTCCGGGAACAGGTTGGAAATTCGGACTCGATTCGCTCATCGGTTTGATTCCAAATGTCGGCGATATGGCAACGTCGCTCGCGTCGTTTTACATTCTCGTCGCGGGTGTGCGTTACGGCGTTCCGAAAATTACGCTTCTGAGAATGGCTTTTAATATCGGGCTTGATTACGTCGTCGGCTCGATTCCGATTTTGGGCGATGCGTTTGATTTTTTTTGGAAATCGAATAAGCAAAATATGGATTTGATTCGGGAAAGAGGAACGGGGAAAGGAACCGGCACAACTTCGGATTACTTGTTCGTCGGGCTGATTATCTTCGGTTTAATTGCTTTGTTAGTCGGTTCAATTTTGGTGAGTTTGTATATTTTGAGTTTGTTTTTTAGAGAAATTTGGAATTTATTTTAGCCGCAAAAAGGCACAAAAGACACAAAATTTTAAATATTTTTTGAGTTTTTTGTGTCTTTTTGCGGCTAAATTTCTACATCGTTTGGGCGGCTTCCGATTTTTCGGAGTTCATCTTAAGCCCGTCGGCGACGTGCTGTCCGTATTCGGCATCGCATTGAGTTAAAAGTCCAATCATTCGTTCTTGAATTTCTTGGTTGCATTGCGAAAGCGCGGAGACGAGATTGAAAACTAAATCGTCGCGTTCCCATTGCTCAATTGTGCGATAGCGTTCGCCCGCTTGCTTAAAATCGTTTGTTCGGCTAATTTTCTGCCGCACGAGATTTCCCTCAACATATGGGGTGTGGTCTTTTCCGGCTTTCGGTGCTTCTTTCAGACCGCCGAGGCTCGACGGTTCGTAGTTAACGTGCGGATTTTCGCCGCCCGTGTCCACGATATAAGTCATCTGACCGTCACGCTGATTTGTTCCAACGTGCTTTTTCGGCGCGTTAATCGGTAGTTGCAGATAATTCGGTCCGACGCGGTAACGCTGCGTGTCCGAATAAGACATCGTCCGACCTTGCAGCATTTTGTCGTCTGAAAAATCTAAACCATCAACCAAAACGCCCGTGCCGAAAGCGACTTGCTCGACTTCGGCAAAATAATTTTTTGGGTTTCTGTCCAAAACCATACGCCCGATGGGAAGCAGCGGAAACTGTTCTTCGTCCCAAGTTTTCGTGTCGTCAAGCGGGTCAAAATCAAGTTCCGCGTGTTCGTCATCCGACATAATTTGGACGCACAATTCCCATTCCGGGTAATCGCCGCGTTCAATCGAATCGAATAAATCCTGCGTCGCGTGATTAAAATTCGTTGCTTGAATTTCGCTTGCCTGCGCCTGCGTCAGCGATTTAACGCCTTGCTTGGTTTTCCAATGATATTTCACCAGCACGCCCTCGCCTTCGGTATTAAACCACTTGTAAGTATTCACGCCAAAACCGTCCTGATGACGATAATCCTGCGGAATACCGCGCGGGCTGAACAGAAACGAAATCATATGCATTGCTTCAGGCGAAAGGCTGATAAAATCGAAAATGCGCTGCGCGTCCTGCCGAAATGTTACTGGGTCAGGTTTAAAGGCGTGAACCACATCGGGAAATTTCAGCGGGTCGCGGATAAAAAACACGGGCAGGTTGTTTCCAACCAAATCCCAGTTGCCGTCGTCCGTGTAAAACTTGGTCGCAAAACCGCGCGGGTCGCGTAGGGTTTCCGGCGAATGTCCGCCATGAATGACGGTTGAAAAACGCACAAAGACCGGAGTTTTCTTGCCTTTCTCCTGAAAAAGTTTTGCCCGCGTAAATTTCGCTACCGGCTCATCGCCGACTGTTCCGTAGGCTTCAAAAAAGCCATGCGCTCCCGCGCCGCGGGCGTGAACGACTCGTTCGGGAATGCGCTCGCGGTCAAAGTGCGTAATTTTTTCGAGAAACTGATAATTTTCGAGCGTTATTGGTCCGCGACTCCCAATCGTGCGCGTGTTTTGATTATCATAAACCGGATGACCTTGCCGGTTGGTCAAGACGGGTTGTTCGTTATTCGTGTCTTCGGATTTCTCAACGTTTTTGCCGTCGCTGCGTTCGTTATCATTTTGCATAATTTTCACTCTCCTTTTTTGGTTAAATTTTACTAAATCCTCATAAATGTTTTATTTACTACATTCGGGACATAATCCGCGCAAAGTTAATTCGATTGATTCGAGCTTGAATTTTGAAAACTGCGCCGCGAAATTGATGACTTCATTCGGTAATTCGATTTCCATATCAACCAATTTTCCGCACTTTGTGCAAAGCGCGTGGTCGTGGCGTGATGCCATTGCATCAAAACGGCTTGCGCCGTTACCGAAGCTGATTTCCCCAATATGTCCGCTTTCCTTCAAAAAACGCAGAGAATTATAAACCGTCGCAAATGAGATGCCCGGCAAAAGCTGTTTAGCTTTGTCGAAAATCTCATTCGCCGTCAGATGCTCGTCTGCTTCGCGGATAACCTGCAAAATAACTTCGCGTTGTTTTGTCAAACCCAAATCTTTAATGTTTTCTCTACTGCTCATAATTTATTAAATTAGATTTAGAATAATTCTAATTCTAAAAATTGTCAAATTGCTGAAAATTTTATGGAAAAGTAATTTGATTTTAATTGCCGTGTTAAATTTCGGGCAGATTTGCGCTTGCCGGAACAACGAAAAATTGGGCTAGATTTTTATCGGATGGAAAGTTAAAATAATAATTCTATCCTCTTCGAGCTTCTTCCTAGATTTGCGCGAACTTGCTGACGCAAAAAGCTAAAACCAAAATTAAGAAAAAAAGAAAACTTTTTATTTTTTTCTTAGAGAAAATTTAAGCCTCCTGACTTGCGGCACTTGATTCGGGGCTGATATATAAAATCCGTGTGCAGCTTTCACAGGTGATTATTTGGTCGCTGGTTTTAAGTTCAACCTGCATTTGCGGGCGCAGTTTCATAAAACACGCGCTGCACGAACTGTTGACAACTTCTGCCACAGCAATTCCGTCGCGGCTGCGTTGCGCCAGACGGTTGTAAATAGAAGCTATTCGTGGCGGCAGAGTGATAAAAACTTCGTGGCGTTTTGCGGTTGCCGCTTCCAATTCTTCGCGGTTGGCGGTGAGTTCCTTATCAAAATCAGTCAAAGCCGCATCCCGATCCGATTCCAATGAGTTTATTTCGTCGGCGCGTTCTTCCAAAACTTTTTCGACCTCTTCGGTTTCGGTCATTTTCTCCAAAACCTGCGTTTCAAGCGCGGAAACCTGCTTTTGCAAAGCGTCGGTTTCGCGCATTGCGGTTTCATATTCCTTTTGATTTTGCGCGTTTTTTAGATTACGGTCGGCACGCTCAATATAAGTTTTGTTTTCGGCAATTTGCTTTTCTAAATCAGCGCGGGCTTCTTTTGCCGCGTCGCCTTTCGCCTGTATCTCACGAATAGAAGAGGCGTGCTGTTCAAACTCTTGTTCAAGACTAGCACGCCTCTGTTCTGCGGATTCGATAGATTTTTTTAATCGGCGAATGTTGGTATCCGTTTTTTGTAGTTCTATTAACTTCTCAAGTTCTGATTTCACTGGCGAAAATCTCCTGTTAAAAACAACTTTTTTATACAAAAATTTTCACACATTATTAATTTGCTTGCAAGACAGGCGGATAGTGAAAAGTGAAAGTGAAAAAAGCAAAAACTTTGCTTGGAATTTGCCGCCTTTATTTTACTGACTTTTACTTTTCACTTTTCACTTAACATTCGGCGGTTGTGTATTTTTTGTGCGAACGGAAATGCCCTCGTCGGCAATCAGAAAAATGCGCCGTGCGTCGTAAGAAGATGTATTGGTTGGAAAATATGAGAGTAAATAGCGATTTTTTCTCAATTCATCGGTGATAAATTTGGCGGCTGTCTGGGCTTCGTCAATTGGAAAAACTTTTCCGCCCGTTCCTTCCGTCAGTTTTGTGATGACTTCGCCAGCTTTTGGTTGGTCGCGGCGATACGCGCCTCCGGTTCTGTCGGAAATTTGCAGTGCATAAACTGTGATATTTTGATTCTGGAGTTTTCCCAAAATTTTATCAAACGACGTTTTGCTTCCGCGGTCGAGTCCATCACTGATTAGAACAACTGCCGTTTTGCGTGTTCCGGGCATCAACGGAATTAAAACTTCATCAATTGTCAGATTTAACGCATCGAAAAGATACGGGTTGGCTTGTTTGCGAAACGTGGCAAGCGAAGTTTCCAACTTTTTTGCGTCATCCGTCCATTCTTGAATAATTTCGGGCTTTTCGTCATATCCGATAACAAAAAGCTGGTCGCCGTCAAAAATTTCGTAGGCAAACTCAATTGTTGCTTTTTTTAATTTTTCAATATCCGCCGGAAGATTTTGCGAATTATCAACCAGCAAAACTATTCTCGACGGCGACGGGTCAAAACTGAAATTTTTTATTTTTTGCTCAATTCCGTTTTCGTAAAGATATAAATTTTCGGACTTTATCGGTTCTTTTGCATCGCTGGCGCGGGAAGCGATGACGCTTAAAACCATGCCATCCGCATTTGTTGTTGATTTTGCACTGTTACGCGATTGCGCGTTTGCCGACACAATAAACATCAGCAGAATCAAACTCAACAGCCACATCTTTCTCGCCGAAAATTTCATATTTCCATCTCATTCCTTTTTCGTTACCGCATCCTGTTTAGAACTTGGATTGTCATTTGTCGGGTTTGATGCGCTTTCCGGCTTAACGGTTGATTCGGTTGGCAAACTTTTTTCGGATTTTTCGGCTTTCTCGGTTTTCTCAGATTTTTCCGTTGTTTTTTCTTTTGTTTTATTCGTATAATCGGTTACATACCAACCCGCGCCCTTAAACTGAAAACCGGAAAGCGACCATTGCTTTTCCAGTTTTTCTCCGCACTTTTCGCAAACGATTAAAGGCTCGTCGGAAACTTTCTGCATCTTTTCTACCCGCAAGCCGCAGCCGAGACATTTGTATTCGTAAATTGGCATAAATTAAAGTTTTCTCAGCAAATTACGGTTTCTTTTTCGTATCCTTCTGCGGTGTAACATTTTGTTCTTTCTTAAGTGTTTCGATGATTAAAACGGCTTCATCCTTATATTGTTTGACAGCCGCATTATTCTGATTTTTAGGAGCTTTTGACGAATCTAAAAACTTTTGCAAATAATTAATTGCCTGTTGAAATTGAGCTTTTGATTTATCTTTATCACTCTCTTGATTAATATAACCTAAATTAACCAAACTTAATCCGACACCGACTAATGCATTGACATTTTCAGGATCTTCGGCTAAAACTTTTTCAAATTCAACAACCGCTTGGTCAAAATTATTGTCAAGCTGATAGGCTTCAGCTAGTCCGACTCGCGCATTGCCTTTCTTTTGTGGATCCGGCTCGGCGGCAATATATTCTTCAAAAGCGGCGATTGCTTCTTTGCCTTTTGTTTTGTCAATTCCCGTCTGAAGCATTAAACCGTATATTTCTTTTCTAGCGGTTAACGCAGAAAGTTTAGCATCGGCATAACTTTTTTGAGTGGTTGCATCGGGAGAAGTTGCGTTTTTCAAAATTTGCAGCGATTTTTCGGTAGCCGCAATTCCGTCTGTAAAGTCTTTTTTGACCGATTCCATTCCGCTGGCTTTGGCTGCCGCGTCCGCTTTAACTGATTTGTTGTAAGTGTCAACCGCCCGGCTTTTCAAAGCGATGGCTTTGTTATTAAGCAAAATAGGCGCAGAACCTGCAAAATCAGGGTCGGCATTAATGCCTTCATCAAATTTAACGATTGCTACATCATAATTTTTGTCATTAAATGCCTTATTTCCTTCGGTAACAGCTTTGCTAATTATCGCATTTGCATTTTCGACCTGCTTTTTCTTAGCTTCATATTCAGACAGCCGTTTTGCTTCTTCTTCCTGCGCTTTTTTTTGTTCCGCCGTCAGTTTCGATGGATTCTGCTGAGCTGCCGGCTCTGAACTTTGTACAGTGCCGGTTTTAGGCGGCGCGGTAAGTGCTTGCCTTACTTCATCTTCCGTCAAACGTCTGCCGTCGCCTTCGGAAACCGTAAAAACGAGTTTTTCCATACCGGCTTTGATATTCGGATAAAATCCGGGTTTAATGTTTGATGCGCTGACTGAAAAAACGAAACTTGCGCCAAGCGGCAAACCGGCAAAGGCAAAGTTGCCTTTTTTGTCGGTTTTATCAGACGGAAACTTACCTTTTTGATCTGTTCTAAATACTTCAACCAAAGCACCAACAGCCGGTTCGGTTGTTCCATCCGCTTTTTTAAGTATAACTTGTCCGGTAACGGGAGCGGTTTGGGCGGAAACAACAATTCCGCTTGCTAAAAATAAAGCAATTGCTAAAAGAAAATTAAAATAGTTTTTACGAAACATCTGAGTCCTCCAAAAATTTGTTCAAAATATAACGAAAAATGCTCTTTTAAGATGCCGACGAAAAAAAAAGAGTTGTTACGTATTGCTTATTTTAACCCAAATATCCCAAAACTTTGAAGCAAAAAAGTTAATTTATTCAAATTTATTAAAATTTTAAGCTGTGCTATCTTAACTTTTATTATTCTGCACCAAATTTTATAAGGAGATTAAATGACAGAAAGAATTTATAATTTCAGCGCGGGACCAGCCATTCTACCGGTTGAAGTGTTGGAAAAAGCCAAGAGCGAACTGCTTTCGCTGAACGGAATCGGAATGAGCGTGATGGAGATCAGCCATCGTTCAAAACATTTTGAAC
>JACCYR010000413.1 GCA_013696385.1 Acidobacteriota bacterium | reverse complement strand
CAGTGGCAAGGTCTTCGCCCATTTTCAAAAGTCTTTCAATCGCAATGGGAGAGCGCGAAATAGCTTTGCGCGTTTTTATCTGTCCGCGTTCGATGCGTTTGGCGATGACGACTTCGCCCTGCCGATTAAGCAGGGGAACAATGCCCATTTCGCGTAAATAAAGCCGCACCGGGTCGTTTGACTTATCGAGCGTTCCCGCCGAAAGGTCTAAATCCAAATCTTCGTCATCGTCGTCCGAATCGTCATCGAGCAGCAAAGTCGCCGCTTGTTCGAGCAGTTGCGCGTCCGAATCGGCAACCGAAATATTCGCGCCTTCAAGCCGTGTCAAAACATCTTCGATGTCGTCGGGCGACATCATTTTATTCGGAATCTCGCGGTTTAGCTCGTCAAAACTCAAGAATTTCTTGCGTCTGCCAAGTGCCACCAGCCGATCCATTAAATCTTCCTTTTCATCGTAATCTGCCATAAATTTATTATAAGTTTTTGATTAAATATCAGTATAAATCGTTGTTTGCAAAATAAGTCTAAACGTCAAGCGCAAAAAAATGTTTCAAACGAAAATGATGCGTCATAATCAAATTTTTTTGAATTTTGTGTTTGAATTATGAAATCTTACACACGAAACCTGTCATTATAAATGATTAGTAATAAATTATCCATTGGCTTGTAAGAAAAAATTTTCAGAGAAAATCAATTTCCCCTAATGACAGGAAATATCGCATAAATCGCTAACCGCCAATAATTTTTTGGTCTAAACTGCGTTTGTTTTTTTCGAGTTCGATTTGTTGCATAACCAATTGGTTAAGCAAATCGGTATCGCCGTTTTGTTCGGCGAAATATAGCTTTTGGCTGGTTTCTAAAATTTTCTCGTTAATCGCCATTTTTCTGAGCGCGATAACATTTTTTTCGGCTTTTTGCAGAACATCGTCAATCGCTTCATCCGGTTGACGTGCCGCCTCGCTCATTAAAAGCACCGCCACAAAATCGCTTGCCGCCACATCGTCGCTGACAAGTTCGAGCAAATTTTCGCTCGTAACTTTTGAACCAATTTCTCTCAAGGCAAGCAGAGAGCGAAAAATTTCGGCGGTTGCCAGAGATTCATAATCGGTTTCTTCGAGTTGCGGCAGTATTATTTCTCGCAGTTCTTCATCATATATGAGCAGTTCGAGCAAGATATGTTCGGCTTCGGTCATCCGCGCTTGGGTTGCCCGCGCAACTTGTTGGCGGACGGTTTGAGCCTCAAACTTTGTGCCGAGTTTGACGGTTTTCCACAAATCGCGTTTGAGAATCTGGTCTTCAACCCGCAGAAAACTCATTGTTTGGTCAAACGCATCGCGTTTGCTGACCGGATTTTTTATCGCCGACAAAACCGGTAGCAAATCGGCAATCGCTTCGGCTTTTTCCTTCGGCGAAGAAAGTTTGTGGGTTCGTTCCGCATCTTCAAGGACAAATTGAAGGAACGAGAGAACATTTTTCTTATATTGATTTTTGTATGCTTCAAAGCCGTTGGCACGGATAAAATCATCAGGGTCTTGACCGTCGGGCAAAATTAAAACTTCCAACTCGACATCCTGCGCGAGAAGCGTTTCAATCGCTCTTCGCGCCGCCTTGATACCGGCTTTATCGCCATCATAATTGAGAACGACCTTTCGCGCCGTGCGGCTGATAAGTTTTGCCTGTTGTTCGGTAAAAGCCGTTCCCAAACTTGCCACGCAAGTTCTGATGCCAAACTGATAAAGCGCGATTAAATCGAGATAACCTTCAACCAGAATCGCACTTTTCTTTTGTCTGATTTTTTCTTTATTCTGAAAAAACCCGTAAAGATGTTCGCCTTTGATATACGCCGGCGTTTCGGGCGAATTTAGATATTTCGGTTCGCCCTGTGCCAGAATTCTCGCGCCAAAAGCAACCGCATTTCCCTTGATGTCCAAAACGGGAAACATAATCCGTCCGCGAAAACGGTCATAAACGCGCCCTTTTTCTTCGTTGATGCTGACCAAGCCGCTGGCTTCGATAAGTTTCTCGTCCGCGCCTTTCGCCTTCAAAAGCGACATCACCGCGTCCCAACTATCAGGCGCAAAACCGATATGAAAAGTCTTTTGCGTTTCGATGGAAATTCCGCGCTTTTCCAAATAATCCCGCGCCGCTTTTGCGTCCGACTTATTTTCCTGCAAATGATTTTCCCAAAATTCGAGCGCGTATCTATTA
>JACCYR010000114.1 GCA_013696385.1 Acidobacteriota bacterium | reverse complement strand
AACTGTCACCATTAGGTGCCGCTGCATTATGCGGTATTAGCAGTCGTTTCCGACTGTTATTCCCCATCCGAAGGTAGATTACTTACGTGTTACTCACCCGTGCGCCACTTTATATCTTCCCCGAAGGGAAGTTTAATCGTTCGACTTGCATGTCTGAGGCACGCCGCCAGCGTTGATTCTGAGCCAGGATCAAACTCTCGTTAAAAAGTTTTTACTAGCTTTGTTGTTCTATTTTACTATGAATTAACACATGGACTCGCATATCTAGTTTTCAAACATCAATTTTATGTTTTTCCGCCTAAATTATTTTGTAGGCGAACTTTTGATTATAATAAATCAAATCTTACTTGTCAACCTGTGAGAGAAACTTTTTAATCTTTCTTTTCACAAGGCGAACTCTTAATTCTACACAAAAAAATTTTGTTGTCAACCGCACTCAAACAAATTTCAAACTCTCTCAAAAATCTTATCTCTGTTTGTTCGAGGCAATTATGTATTTTCTACATTTTGCTTTACCTTGTCAAGTGAAATTGAACCTTTTTCAATTTAAGTTCAACAATCTTAGATGAGCATTATGAATCAAAGATGAAGCAGCGAAAATACATTTATCAAATAGCAAACTTTCTATTTTTGCCGAAAATAAAGTCCCCTCAAATAATAAAATTAAGAGAACATAATTTCTAACAATTTTGCTCTTCAATCTGAGCGAGCTAATTAAGATGAACTAGCTTTCCCAAAGGTTGCCCGTTAAAGAAACTTTTTTATTTTCATCGCTCTCTATCAAGAGCGAATCAATTAAGATATGAGTATTTAGAAATCAGTTGCCAGCATTAAAAACTTTTTTGAAAAAATTAACAAACGGATCGCTAAGTATGAATGTTAAATAACCTCTTTTGCTTGTAGCAACAAATTTATCACTTCTCTGACAGCCCCAAAACCGCCCGCCAATTTTGTCTTATATATAATGTAAGGAAAAACTTCCTGTGCGGCATCGGCAACGGCAACCGGCAATCCGACTTTTTCAAATACTATAATATCCTGAACATCATCACCGACAAATGCAACTTCTTCCATCGAAACTTTCGCTTCAGCTAAAATTTCCTCGAAACAAATTGCTATATCTTTCGAGCCTTGTTTGACGAAATGAACACCGAGTTCGGTTGCCCGTTTTTTTACAATTTTTGAATTTCTACCCGAAATAATTCCGGAGCGAAAACCCGCTTCGTGCCATATCACCAAACCTTGTCCATCGCGGACGTGAAAGACTTTCATTTCTTCGCCGTTTTCCGTAAAATAAAGTCTTCCATCTGTCAAAACACCGTCGCAATCCATCAAAAGCAGTTTGATTTTCTTGGCGCGGATTTTGATGTCATCGGTCAAATCTTGTTTGCCAATCATTTTTTAAGAGTTAAAAAGTACAAAAATTATAACGTGCCTTTTAGATGATATAACTTATCTAACCTCAAAAATCTCCACGCCGCTCAGTTTCCAGTTATTCCCGACTCTCGCCAAACGAAACACAGCCGTTCCGCTTTCGGCATCTTTATTGAGCAACCTGATACTAAGATTAGCTTCGACCAAAGCGTTATTCGCGTCAATTTTATCAACCTGCAGAACTTTTGTCTGCCATTGCTGCGCTTCCGCGATTCCACCCGCAAATTTAGGAATTTCACCCGCAACAATCAGCGTGTCCACATCGGCTTTGCGTCCCGAAATCGCCGCTTTATCAAACTGCGCGAAAAAGGCTTTGATACTTTCGTCAATCGCCGTCGAGCCGTTTGCTTTGTTTCTGCCCGCCCGCGCCGCCAAAGTCGCGCCGTATTCGGCATTGGCTTTAATTGCTTCTTCAAAAGACTTCGCCGCCTGCGCGTTCTGTCCCGTTTTCAGAGCAACTTCGCCAAGCCCTTCGTTTGCCCACGCGAGACTTCTCGCTGTCGGCAATTTTTCATCCAAAATGGCGCGAAATTCCCTGTCGGCATCCGTAACTTTTCCCTGTGCCAAAAGCGCACGAGCCAGTAAAATCCTCACATCATCATAACGCGGCGTTGTTTGCAAAACTATTCGCGCATTCTTTTCGGCGTTGGCAAAATCCTGTTTATCAAAAGCGCGTTTAACGGCTAAAAGCGAATCGCTGTCATCAAATTCGCGCGGTGCAATATCGTCAGAGTATTCGGTTTGCGGATAAAGTTTTTCGCTATCAATCTCCGTCCGCACAATTTTATTCGGAGTTTTGAAACTCACTTCACCAAAACTTTTTGCGGGAATCGTCGCTTGTGTCATCAATTTTTCGCCGCTTGCAGTTGTCGCCATAACATTTACCGCCGCGTCAATTAAGCCTGTATTTTGCAAAGCAACTTTTGTTTCCGCACCGCTTGCTTGCGGCAAACCAACTAACAAATTTGTGTCGGTAACTTGGTCAAATGCATAATCAAGAAAATCTTTCTGCGACGAAAAAGCGGAATGTAACTCACTCAATTGCAAGTTCCCGTTCTTCATATTTGCCCGCAAAACACTAAAAAACTCGTCTTGCCCGACTTTTTTCGCCAGAAGTCGCCAAATCATCGCGCCTTTGTTGGCAACTTCGGTGAAATAAAAATCGTCAAGCGGCGAAACGATATTCAAAGGCGCATCGCGTTTAGAAATTGCCGCGTAAGCCGTGCGTTGCCGCAAACGCTCGATGTCCGCCACATCTTTTCCGTATTTTGATTCCAAAAACTGTGTAGCGATATAGCGCGGTAAGCCTTCACGAATCACGCCGAAAGCGTCGCCGTCAACATTAACCGCATTTCCAAGCCAGATTTTGACAACGGCATCGGCAATCGTCATCGCGGTTTGTGAATCAATTTTCTGCCGTCGAAACACGCTGTCGTCAACAAAAATCGTCCCGCCGCCCGAAAATCCCGCGCCGCGCCTGACGGCAACAATCTGAATCGGCACATCAGGCGCAGTTCCCAAAAGATTTGCGGTAAAAATTTTAGCTTCCGAAGTCAAACTCGCCAACTCATTGGCGCGTTTTTGCGCTTCCGCATCTGCGCCTTTCGGAACAAACACGGAAATGCCGTTTGCCGCAACTGCATCCCAGTTTCCCGTCACAAAAAACGGCTGACCGTTTAGCTTCTGCTCGAAATTACTTATTTTTATATTTCCTGCTTCTAGGACTGGTCGCTGATTGCCTGAAGAAATTATTGTCTGAAAAGTTGAAGAATTTACCTGTAAACGAAACGGCGCAAAATCCGCGCCACGCGCAAAATACCAACTGTTTGGTGTTGGATACCAAAAGGAAAGCGGCAAAAATTGCGAACCGGCGGGCGAAAGCGCGTTCAAGCCCGAACTTTCCTTCACATTTAATTTGTAATCAACCGCGACATTAAAGGTTTGATTCGGCTGAGTCAAAGGAATTTTTAAAACAATTCTCTGCAAACTTTCCGTGCCGATTTTCTCCTCGCCTTTTGTAAAATCCGCCGTCGCATCATTAACTTTCACTGCTGAAACTTCCGCGTCCGGACTGATTCTCAGAGTCAGACGCGAACCCGCGCTACTGCTTACATTTTTCAGAGTTAAAACGGCTTTGACCGTCAAGTTTCTGTCCGTTTCGCTGTTTGGCAATGTCGCCGTTATGTCATATTTCTGCACTTCCCAAGTCTTTGAAACGCGGCTTTCGTTTTGAGCGAATATGGAAAAGTTAAAAAAGGCAAAAGTAAAAAGTAAAAAGGTTAGGACTTTCTCACTTTTTGCAGAAGCCCGCACGAAGTAAGGGCGCAAATCACACTTACTTCTTGCGTGTTTCCGCATTTTTGAGAAAGTCCTGAAGGTAAAAATTATATTAAAGAATTTTTTCATCTCAGCGTTTCCGCCTGTCGGCGGTTTAATTTTCTCCGATTAGTTCGTGAATTGCTTTTAATTTGAAGAGCAATTTTTCCAATTT
Source organism: Acidobacteriota bacterium (assembly GCA_013696385.1). Taxonomy (GTDB): domain Bacteria; phylum Acidobacteriota; class Blastocatellia; order Pyrinomonadales; family Pyrinomonadaceae. Next base: position 809 of record JACCYR010000114.1, on the reverse strand, counting down.
ATTTAAAGGTAATTGATTCGGACCATCTGACGGCGCATTTTTCGGGTTGTCGTGAACTTCCATAAAAACTGCGTCCACGCCGCAAGCTACACCTGCACGAGCAAAATGTTCGATGTATTCAGCTTGTCCGTCGGTTGCCTTGCCAAGTCCGCCCGGAAGTTGAAGCGAATGCGTTACGTCGAAAACAACCGGAACGCCGAAACTTCTCATGATCGGAAAACTTCTCAAATCTACAACCAGATTATTGTAACCGAAACTCGCGCCGCGTTCGGTCAAAAGAATCTTTTCGCAACCCGCGTTTTGCAATTTTTCGACAATATTCCTCGCGTCCCAAGGCGCAAGAAACTGCCCTTTTTTGACATTGACGGCTTTTCCCGATTTTGCCGCTTCAACTAATAAATCGGTTTGCCGACAAAGAAACGCCGGAATTTGCAAAATGTCGGCGACTTCCGCCGTTTTTTCAACTTGCCAAGTTTCGTGAATATCGGTTATTACGGGAACGCCGATTTCTGCTTTGACCTGCGCTAAAACTTCCAAACCAAATTCCATTCCGCCCCCGCGAAAACTTTCAATCGAACTGCGATTCGCTTTATCAAACGAAGATTTATAAACAAAATCCACGCCGACGTTTTTGCAAATAACGCTGATTTCCTGCGCCATAAAAAGCGCGTGCTGCGCCGATTCGACAACGCACGGACCTAAAATAAACGCTAAACGCCCATCGCCAAAAGTTACATTCTCAACATTAAAAGATTTCATAAGAAATTAATCGCAGATGCAGACAGATTAACACAGATATTTTTTATTTA
>JACCYR010000084.1 GCA_013696385.1 Acidobacteriota bacterium | reverse complement strand
TAAATAATATGGATAGAGAAATTGATTATAAAGCAATGTTAAATGTTGCTATCGAAGAAGCAAGGCAGGGATTATCCGAAGGCGGTATTCCAATCGGCGCGGCATTATTTGATAAAACGGGAAATCTGCTCGGGAAAGGACACAATCGGCGCGTGCAAGAAAACGACGCATCGGTTCACGGCGAAACGGATGCTTTTCGCAAAGCCGGACGGCAAAAATCTTACCGCGATAAAATTATGGTAACGACGCTTTCGCCATGCTGGTATTGTTCGGGCTTGGTTCGGCAATTCAAAATCGGCACGGTCGTTGTTGGTGAAGCGGTAAATTTTGACGGCGGAATTGAATGGCTCAAGGAAAATGGCGTTGAGGTGATTGATTTGAATTCTGATGAATGTGTTCAGATGTTGCGGGAATACATTGAGGCAAATCCTGAAGTTTGGAACGAAGATATTGGCGAAGAATAAGGCAAACCGCAGAGAATTTGGATATACTTAACACATATAAACACGAACGATAAACCGAAAATATGGAAGATTTTAAGGAACAACGCCGCGGCAGTCGGAGAGAAGTGTCGAAGAACGAATGAAATACGGTTTTTTCCGAAACTACAAACCTGTTTTGGACAATGAACCGTTTCGCGTTTTTGAAAAGATGGAAGATTATCGCGGATGGGCGGACGAGAACTTGCCGCGATGTTTGGGTTATAAATTAGTAGAAAATAAAATTTTAAAAGAAATTGGTAAACAAGAGGAGTAATAAATGGCAGAGACAAAAGATGCGGTGATAATAAGTGCCGCGAGAACGGCGACAGGAAAGTTTTTGGGAAGTTTGAAGGATTTTTCGGCGACTGATTTGGGCAGTATTGCTATCAAAGAAGCAGTCAAACGCGCCGGAATAAAACCGGAAGAAGTTGACGAAGTGATTATGGGTTGCGTCGTGCAAGCCGGACTTGGACAAGCACCGGCGCGGCAAGCAGCTTTGAAAGCGGAACTTCCGCCGGAAGTTTCGGCGTTGACGGTCAATATGGTTTGCGGTTCGGGGCTTCGCGCCGTATCTTTGGCGGCTCAAGCGATCAAACTCGGCGATGCGGATTTTGTCGTCGCGGGCGGTATGGAATCAATGTCAAACATTCCATACGCGCTGCCGAATGCGCGGGAAGGTTATCGGATGGGCAATCAAACCGATATTGATTTGCTGATTCACGACGGTTTGTGGTGTCCGTTTGAAAATTGGCATATGGGAAATACGGGCGAAGTCGTTTCGGAAAAATACAAAATCTCGCGCGAAACGCAGGACGATTACGCTTTTAACTCGCACCGCAAAGCGTTGGAAGCGCGGGATTCGGGCAGATTTGACGATGAAATTGTGCCGATTGAAATTCCGCAGCGCAAAGGCGACCCCGTTAATTTTGACCACGATGAAACCATCCGCGATGATACTTCCGTTGAATCGCTCGGCAAATTAAAACCGGCGTTTAAAAAAGACGGCGGAACGGTTACGGCGGGGAATGCGCCGGGCGTAAATGACGGCGCGTCGGCAATTGTTGTTACTTCGGCAGACAAAGCGAAGGAATTAGGCATCGAACCGATGGCGCGAATCGTTGCGTATGCAACTTCTGGAATCGAACCGAAAATGATTATGATGGCTCCGGTCGAAGGCGTGAAAAATGTCTTGAAAAAAGCCGGTTGGGAAATGGAAGATGTTGATTTATTTGAACTTAACGAAGCGTTTTCCGTGCAGGCACTCGGCGTAATGCAGGAACTCGGTCTTGATATGAAAAAAGTTAATGTCAACGGCGGCGCAGTCGCGCTCGGACACGCCATCGGAAATAGCGGCGGACGGATTTTGACGACGCTGCTTTACGAAATGAAACGTCGAAACGCGAAAAAAGGCATTGCCGCGCTTTGTCTGGGCGGCGGAAATTCGGTGGCGATGGCGGTTGAAAGAGTTTAGAAAATGTGAAGGAAAATATGATTGATGTCGTTCGCCTCTTGTTTTACTCATAGTCAACATTGAGCTTGGGCAAAGACACTGATTATTTTCTCTTAACGAGTGCAACAATCCCACTTTCATCGGCGCGTTTTTTGATAATTGTTTGCTCAAAAAGATAATGATAGATGCCGTCCGTTGGATTGCGTCAATTTAATCGTGATTTCCGTTCTTCCGGGTGTGGGAATCATTTTAGTTGTTTAGAGAACTACTATTGACAGTAGTAAATGATTTGATATATTCTTTTTTTTATGAAAATTCCTTTATTCACTCTGCGTGGATTTAAGCGTCCGCGTGAAGCCGTTAAATCCGCGCTCGGCGAGTTGGAACGCGAAGTTATGGAAGAAATTTGGCGACGTGGCGAAACCAGTGTGCGCGAAATTCACGCGGCATTTGACGAGCGGGCGGCTTATACGACTTTGATGACGACGCTTGACCGTCTGCACAAAAAAGGTTTGCTTGAACGGCGCAAAGACGGACGCGCTTTTTTATACGCGCCGCGAATTTCACGCGAAGATTTTACGCACAGCGTAGCGAAAGACGTAATTGACGGGCTTTTAGGTCAAACGGACGGCGAAACAAATCCGATATTGGTTTGCATCATTGATGCCGTCGGCGAGCGCGATAGCGAACTGCTCGATGAACTCGAAAAACTATTGAAGGAGAAGCGGCGCAAACTGAAATCGGAAAAGTAGAAAATATGTATAACCTTTTGGGAATTTGTCTGGCACTTGCCGCTTTGTTAATCGTCAACGCGCTTGCATCTGTTTTGACGGCAGCATTTTGGCGAGTTGTCTCGCGCTTGACAAAAAATTGGAGTGCTGCAACTCGCGCCCGTCTTATTTTTGTTTGCCGGACTTTTCCGATGGCGGCGGCTTTGCTCGTGATTATCTTTTTTTTCGTTCCATCGTATATAGCTTTTGAGCCAAACCAAACGAGCGAAATTGTCAGCGTCAAGCTCGCCTTGCTTGCGCTATTTTCTGCAATCGGTATTGCGTTAGCTTTGTGGCGTGGCTTTGCCGTGTGGTTTGTAACTAAAAGATTGGTCAATGATTGGCAAACATATTCCGAAACTGTTTTTCTCGAAAATTCGCCAATTCCCGCTTATCGGATAAATCATCAGTTTCCGGTGGTTGCCGTAGTCGGCGTTTTATGCCCGAAATTATTTGTCGCCAAGCAAATTTTCGATTCACTCAATAACGATGAATTAGCGGCAGTTATCGCGCACGAAACGGCGCACATCACGGCAAGAGATAATCTCAAGCATTGGTTGATGCGAATTTGCCGAGATGTTTTAGCGATTATTCCGTTAAATCGCTCTCTTGATAAAGAATGGACGGAAGCAATCGAACTCGCGGCAGATGAAAAAGCGGCAAGCCTTCGAGGTGGCGCAGCCGCGCTTGATTTGGCGCAAGCATTAATTAAAATCGCCCGTCTTGTTCCCGCCGGAATCAAGCCGACGATGCCCGCCGGAGCGTTTTTAATTGACGGTGAAGCTGAAAGCGGAGATGCGTTGACGCGGCGTATTCAACGGTTGGCGCAATTTTCAGAGAGAGAACTTTACTTTCCAATCTGGCAGCAACGCTTTTCAAGTTTCATTACTTGGAGTTGTTTTAGCTTGCTGCTTTTGGTTGTCGTAATGACGGCGGCGGATTCCGATGTTTTGGCGGCGATGCACGGCGAAGTAGAACAAATCGTTAGATTTTTAAGTTGATATTTTTTGGCGGCTTTTTGAGAAGTGAAAGCCGCTTTTATAAAACTTTGAAATACTACCGACGATAGTATTTCAAAAGCAATAATATGGATGACATTGATTTTGTAAATCTCTCCGCTACTTTCGGGCTGATTGCCACCGAATTTTTACCGCCAATCTGCTGTTGGGAATTTTGATTTCGACCAAATATCAAAGAACTTTGACGTGGCAAAAAATGCCGCGCTTCGTCCGTTTTATCAGTCTTTATCAGGTTCACAACTACACAGCTTATATCGCTTTACTGACGGCGTTCACGCATCCGGTTTTACTTCTTTTTGACCGAAAGGCTGGTTTCAGACTTCTCAACATTGTCGTTCCGCTAACTGCGTCGCATCAAAATTACATTTACACGCTTGGCGCATTTGCTTTCTATGGATTATTGACGGCGGTAATTACTTCAACCGTTTTCGTGCGGAAATTGTTCACGAATCGCACTTGGAAATTGATTCATTTTGTTTCCTACGGCGCGGCAATGCTCTTTTTGATTCACGGCATCTGGGCTGACCCGTTGTTGCTTGACAGACCCGTTGATTTTCTTGACGCGGAAAAAATATTGAGTGAAGCCGGAATAGTTTTGCTGATAGCGGCAATTATTTTTCGTCTTCGATATGCAAAACGAAAACGAGAAAGCGAAACATTTTACCCGCTCAAAGTTTCCCGCGTCATTAAGGAAACCGACTTAGCCGATTCGTTCGTTTTGGAAGTTCCCGAAAAACTCAAAAAGCAATTCAAATATCAGCCCGGACAATTTATTCCGCTGAGAGTTCAAGACGGAGATTCATTTATCAAGCGTTCGTATTCAATGACGAGTGCGCCCGAAACCGATTTGTTTTTGAGCATCACGATTAAGCGATTAGGACGAATTTCTAATCTTCTGCTCAATACCGTTAAGGAAGGCGATGACTTAACGGTTTTACCGCCCGAAGGCTCTTTTTTCGAAAAGCCGACAAGCAAGCCGACACATTATTTATTCTTCGCCGCCGGAAGCGGAATCACGCCGTTTCTTTCGATGACGAAATCGCTTTTGCGGACGCACCCGAACAGCCGCATCAGTTTGATTTACGCCAATCTAAACGAAGACTCAATCATTTTCAAAAAAGAGTTAGACAAATTGGAGCGAGATTTTCCCGAACAATTTTCGGTGATTCACGTTTTGGAAAAACCCGCCAGCAATTGGACGGAACGCAAAGGAATGTTGATGCCAGACACGCTGGGCGAATTGCTTGACGAACTTCTAAATGATTCGCCCGAAACGGCGGATTACTACGTTTGCGGTCCCGTCGGATACATCAATCTGGTTGAAAATGTATTGCTCGCAAGAAAAGTTCCGACGGAAAAAATCCACGCCGAGAAATTTACTTTCTCACCAAACATTAGTGTTTTAGACGGCGATGAAAAACCGGAAACGGCTTTAGTTGTCGGGAATGGCGACGGCTCGAAAAACGGCAAACCGCAAAAA
>JACCYR010000081.1 GCA_013696385.1 Acidobacteriota bacterium | reverse complement strand
TCTTCGTATTCGTCGCGCCAGAGTTTCGCCGATTTTAATTCGTTTTTGACAAGCGGAATTAAATTTTCAAGCGGCATTGTGCGGATATATTCGGCGTTCATCCACAAGGCTTTGTCGTCCGTCCAATGTCTTTCGTCCGCTTCGTTAAAATTGAAAACGGCGTTGTTGCGGTGAACGCCTTCGAGCGAGAATTTTTCGATAAGTTCTTCGAGCGAATAAATTTCGCGTTCTTCGCCCGCCGACCAACCCAAAAGCGCGAGAAAATTGCGAAACGCCGGCGCGACAAAACCTTTGTCGCGGTAAGTTGTCATCGAAACCACCGCGCCGTGTTTGCGTTTTGACAATTTGCCTTTGTTCGGCGCGAGAATCAGCGGCAGATGCGCGAATCGCGGCGGAGTTTTGCCGAGTGCTTTGTAAATTAAAATTTGTTTGTGCGTGTTGGTTAAATGGTCTTGTCCGCGAATCACGTCGGTAATCTGCATTTCGATGTCGTCGCAAACAACCGCGAGATTATAAAGCGGATGACCATCGGAACGAAGCAAAACAAGGTCTTCAATCTCGCTATAATCGCGTTCCTGCAAACCATAAACCGCATCTTCAAACGAAGTTTTGCCTGTTTCGGCAACTTTTAAACGTATCGCAAAAGGTTCACCCGCATCTGCTTTAGCATCGCTTTCTTCTTTCGATAAATCACGAAACGGATTATCGCGCATATTTTTCTCGCCTTGCTGCCCGCGTGCTTTATCGGCAATATCCTGCTTGATATTTGTATTGGCGCGGTCTTCTTTCGGGGTAAAATCACGATACGCTTTGCCTTCTTCTAATAATTTAAGCGCGATTTGGCGATGCTTTTCGGCGTTGTCGGATTGGAAAACGATTTCTTCATCGTAATCTAAACCGAGCCATTCCAAACCTTCGAGAATTGAGCGTGTAGATTCTTCGGTTGAACGCTCAAGGTCTGTGTCTTCAATCCGAAGTAAAAATTTCCCGCCGACGTTTCGGGCATAAAGATAATTAAAAAGCGCGGCTCTTGCTGCACCGAGGTGCAAATAACCTGTCGGGCTTGGTGCAAAGCGAACTCTTATTAACATAATTTAATTCCAATCCTTCTTTAATAACAATTCTTCAATGCGGTAAATATGCAGATAATCGTGCAAACTTAAATGGCGAAACATTATAAAAACCGAATAATGCGCGTATTCTTCGTGGTTTGCCGTGCGTTGCCAATCTTCCGCCGAAAGTTGTTTCAGTTTTTCAATTAAATTTTTCCTGTCGCTCGCAAATCTTTCCAAAGCAACGTCCAAATCAGTGTTTATTAATACATTGGGCGCGTCGTCAACATCGGGAAAATACGGTTTGATAATCGGGTTTTCTTGCGAAAGCATCAAATTCAATCTTTCAAAAAACATCGGATGAACTTTCGCCAGATGACAAGCGTGTTCGTGAGCCGACCATTTTTCGGGCGACGGACGACGTTTGCGAAATTCTTCGGGAATTTCGCGCACGATAGACGGAAGAATTTCAACGGTATTTTCTAAACTCGAAATAACAGCTTTAATTTTTGACATAAATAATTTCCTTAAAAACGCAAAAAGCTATCAAACTCGAAAAGTTGATAGCCAATGATTAATCCAAAATCCAAAATCTAAAATCCAAAATCGAGAATGGCGGAGACGACAGGATTCGAACCTGTGGTAGTCTTTTGAACTACAACGGTTTAGCAAACCGCCGCTTTCAGCCACTCAGCCACGTCTCCGCAAAGTTTGCTGAAAAGCAAATTTTATTCTAGCTGTTAGACAAACTTTGTCAAGTTAGTCGCATCATACAGGACAAAGTTTTCGTGTCTGTGCTTGACACATTTGATTTTAGAGCAGAAAATATCAAACGTGCGCGTATTGTATTTATTAGAGTTTTACGCAAAAAGCTGTGGCACTCCCGAATAGGTTCTCCCTGAAACTTATAGATAGGAGGTTGCTTGTTCCGAAATGTTTTCTTCAATTTTACCAATCAAAAAAATTTTACAGCCCGTGTTTATTGTGCTGAGCGTTTTTCTCGCGGCTTTTGTGTTTGTTTCCGAAACACAGGCAAAAGTCGTGGTTGTAAAAAGCGGAAATCTCGGCGTGATTAAAGGAATTGTGCGCGACAACTCTGGCAGTCCGATTGCTGATGCAACCATCGCTATTTTTCGCCTCGGAACTTCAAATTTATTAAAACAAGTGCGTTCGTCAGCGGACGGAAGTTTTTTGGCGAAAATTATTCCCGGAACTTATACGGTTTTAGCAGTTGCCGAAGGCTTTAATCCGATAACGCTTTCCGAAGTTGAAGTTAATCGCTCAGCAGAACTTGTCTATAAGTTTAAGTTAGAGCGTTCGGGAAGCGGAAACACTTTGCCCGAAAAACGCGCCGACCGCAACAATCCAAAGTGGGCGATTCGTGCCGCTCAATCCCGCCGCTCAATTTATCAAAATAAAGAAGGCGATGCTCCGGTTGACGAATCAAAAATTGATGAAGATTCGGTTGCCGAAAATCCGGTTGAAGAAAATATCGGAGTTACCGGCGATGAAGATAAAACAAAAAGAAGCGGACAAACGGTGGTCGAAACCTATTTCGCCAATTCCGGCGACGGTAATTATACAGGTTTGAACTTCGCCAGATTGCAGCCTTTGAATGAAAATGCGGAAATCGTTTTTGCCGGACAAATCGGCACAAGCAAATCTGCGCCAAAGAGATTTGAAGTCAATTTTAAGTTTCGTCCCAACGAAAATCATCAGATACGCTTAAACGGTGCGGTTGCTAAATTTAGTAAAGTCAAGATAGATGAACAGGAAAAATCACTCGGACAGTTTTCTTTTCAGGCGTTGGACGAATGGAAAGTCAGGAGCGACGTGATTTTGGTTTTCGGTTTTGATTATTCAAAATTTGTCGGCGCAGGAAATGATTTTTCAATTAGTCCGCGGGTTGGTTTGCAATACGACATTAATTCAAAAACCCGTTTTCGCACGGCTTACACAACTCAAGACGAAGAAAGAACTTGGCAGCACGCCATTGAGCTTGAAGACACGCAGGTCCTTTTCTGCGAGCCGGTTGCCGTGCAGGATTTTGTTGTCGAAGATAACAAACCTCGGATGAACAAAAGCAGTCGGCTGGAGTTTGGCATTGAGCGGATTCTGGATAATAAATCGAATATCGAAACTAACATCTTTTTCGATACCACCACAGGTCGCGGAGTCGGTTTAATAAATATTCCGTTTGATGCGTTAAACGACAATACTTTCAGCGAATTTGTCGGCAATCAACAGGGCAGAGCGCGAGGTATCAGAGTCGTTTATACGCGCCGTTTGAACGGAAATTTCGGCACTTCGGCGGGTTATTCTTTCGGCAACGGTCAAAAACTTTCCGAAAAAGCGATTTCAAATCCGGCAGATATTTTTGAAAATGATTTTTTCCAAACTTTTATCGGACAATTCGATGCTGATTTCAAAACTGGAACGCAAATTAAAACTATTTTCCGCCTGTCGCCGCAAGCCACCGTTTTTGCAATTGACCCATTTGAAGGCAGAATGGCGATTTATGACCCGGGTTTAAGTATTTTGGTTACCCAATCGCTGCCGAATTGGGGTTTGCCGATTCGTGCCGAAGCAATTGTTGATGCGCGAAATTTATTTGATTTTCAGACAAACGTGAGCGGTGAAGAAGGAAGTTTGCGGCTCAGTTCGCAGCAGCGTACTTTGCGCGGCGGGATTTTAGTCAGGTTTTAGCCAAGTTCAAAGTTCAAAGTCCAAAGTCCGGTGTTCAAATTCAGTTGGTTTCAACTTTTGACAACAGACTTTGGGCTTTTTGTTTTTCCAAAATCTTGGATATCAAGCAAAAAACTGAATGAAAATTTTGCTTACATAGCGTGTAAAAAAATATAAAGGCTTTATTTTGAGCAAATTCAGCTCGAATAATACCAAAAAAATAATGGAACGTATGTTGCGTTCAAAAAAAAGATGGTGAAGTTTGCCTTAAAAAATGAAAGGTAAGGTTTTAACAAGTTGGAGTTTGGTTTGGCTTCTTGCAACCGTGATGTTTGTTGTCGGCGGCGCACTTAACCTTTCACAACGCGCCTTTCATGCATTACCGCCAACCGACGGCGTTACTTGGACGCAGAAGGCAAGCGGTATTTATGCCGCCAAAGTTTTACCCGGTTTAGCCGCTTCGCGTGCCGGAATTGCTGTCGGCGACCGGCTTATCGGTATCTCGCTTGACGAAAAACAATTTGATGAAGTTGTTTTGCCCGCCGACGTGCAGATGTATCTGGAAACGGCTGGTGTTGACGGCAATTTAACTTATTTCTATCAACGTCCTTCTTACTCATTTTCCGACAATTTTTATTACGCTGATTTAAAACATATTGACACAATGCCGCGTTGGACGGCTTCGATAATTTTTCTAACCTTCGTTGGAATTATCTGGCTTGGTGTCGGCATTTTTGTTCTCTTCAAACAAGGTAGTCGCTCTCCGTTTGTTCTGCATTTTGCGACGGTTTCCCTCGCCGCGTTTGTCTTTCACGTTTATAAACCGATTGGTTTGGGCGAAGATTTGGATTTAGCAGTCAGTCTTTTAGACGATTTCGCCTTTGCATTTTTCGTTCCGTTTTTTCTGCATTTCTGTTTGCGTTATCCGGTTAGAAGCGAGGTTTTTGACGAACCGCGTTGGAAAACTTACGCGCTTTATGTTCCGGCGGGTTTAATTTCGCTTGGAATTTTCGCGCTTTCGCTGATTTACTATTTCGCTCCGAAATCTAATTTTATTGCCAACGTTGCTAATTTTACTGATAAATTCGACCTTTTCGGTATTTTTTATCAGGCAAATTTTTACCATTTTGTTATCGGAATTTCGCTTGGCGCAGGCGTTCTGCTGTGGAGATTTTTCAAAAACAAGCAGCAACCACTTGTCCGGCAGCGAATAAAATGGGCGATGTGGGGAACAATTACGGCTGTTTTGCCAATTCTTATTTTTCAAATTGCCAGATGGTTTTTTTATCTGCCGGAAGACAATTTTTCAACCGCAATTACAACCTTACCGCTGGCTCTGATTCCGCTCAGTTTTGGTCATTCCGTTGTTCGTTATCGCTTAATGGATGTTGATATTGTTGTGCGTCGTGCGCTCGTTTATGCGATGACGACACTGGCAATTGCAATGATGATTGGCGCAGTTGCTCTAGGTTTGGTATTTCTCGCCGTTGGCAGCAATCTTTCGACGACGGAAATCACACTTCGCGCTCTAATTGCGATAATTGCGATGGCGGCGATTGTTCTTCTTTCCGAACCACTCAAGAAATTTTTGCAGGAACGCGCCGACCGCTTTTTTTACGGCGAACGCTACGATTTAAGAAACGGTTTACTCGATTTCGGCAGAACAATTTCGGCGACCACTGCGCTCGAACCACTTTTGAACGCTTTAACTGAAAGACTGCGGCAGGTGCTTGATGTCGAAAAAGTTGCGATTTTTATTGAAAACGAAAACGCGCCCGAAGGTTATCGAATTGCCAAATCTATTGGAATCAGTGAAAACTACAAAATTCCGAATGATTTTCGGCAAATGATTCGGCAAAAATCCGCCGCAAACGGTATTGTTCGCGCTGACGAACTAGAACTGCTCGAAGCGGAAGACAACCACGAAAATCACAACGGCAATGGAAACGGTAACGGCAAGGGCAAAATGTTCGGACTCGGCAAGAAAATCACTCGCCAAGAACTGCATTATTTTGTGCCGTGCGTCGTGCGCGGAAAAATGGTCGCGGTTATCGGTTTGGGACGCGCTTCGGACGGTTCGCTTTTATCGAGTGAAGATTTAGAAATTTTGCAGACGGTTTCGGGTTATGTCGCGGTTGCCGTCGAAAACAGTCTGCTTTATCAAGAACAGGAAAAACGCGCCGAAGAACTCGCTTTGCTCAAAGAATTTAACGAATCAATTGTCGAGTCAGTCAATGTCGGCTTGCTCGCGGTTGACGAAGACGGGCGGATAACGCGCTGCAATTCGACGTTTGAAGCGATGATGGATTTAAGCCGCGAACAAACCATCGGCAAACTTGTCGAAGACGTTTTCGATGAAGATTTTGCTTTAAATTTAGAAAACATCTTAGGCAAATCGCGCTGGCATCTGACCGAAATTCGCAACGCTTATAAACTTTTCACGACAAACGCGCAGGGCAAATCTTTAATCATAAATGTCGCCGTCGCTCCGCTCCGTTCTGTTACAAACAATCAAACTGGCGCGATCATTGTTTTGGAAAACGTAACTTCGCGCATCAAACTCGAAGAAACTCTCCAACAAAGCGAAAAACTTTCAAGCATTGGACTTCTTGCGGCAGGCGTTGCACACGAAGTCAATACGCCTTTAACGGGCGTTTCCAGCTATACGCAGATGCTTCTTGGAATGATTCCCGAAACCGACCCGAAACACGCGCTTTTGCAAAAAGTTCAAAAACAAACCGACCGCGCCTCAAACATCGTCGGCAATCTGCTCAATTTTTCGCGCACTGGCAATGCCGCCGAATTTACCGAAATTAATGTCAACAAATTACTTGACGATACACTTCAACTACTCGAACCGCAAATGCGAAAATCGCGGGTTGAAATCGTCAAAAATTATGCTGATATTCCGCCGAAAGTTTTTGGCAATGCCGGAAAATTGCAGCAGGTTTTTACTAACTTAATCATCAATGCGCGGGACGCGATGATTGGCGGCGGAATAATTACTTTAACAACTTCTTTTGAAAACGAAGATGAAATTGTCATCGAAGTTTCCGACACGGGAAGCGGCATCGAGCCGGAAAACTTGAACAAAATTTACGACCCGTTTTTCACCACCAAAGACGTTGGCAACGGCACGGGTTTAGGTTTAGCAGTTTCTTACGGCATCGTGCAGGAACACGCCGGAACAATCGAAGCCGCAAGCGAACTCGGCTTTGGCACGACATTTCGCCTTGTCTTTCCAATCGCTCAAAAACAACAGCGTCAACGCGCTGTTAGTTAATGCAAAATTAAAAATTCAAAATGTAAATGGAAGATTGAACTTTTAATTTTGAAAAATGCACAAATTCGTCAGTTTCAATCATCAAATTATTTCCGCCAAAGACGTTTTTCTGTCTGCAATTTCTTCTACCGCGCTCTACGGAAAAGGCATCTTTACAACGCTCGCAATCTACCGTTCAAAACCTTTTTTGTGGGAAAAACATTGGGAAAGATTAACGGAAAATGCCAAAAAACTCGGCATTGAATTCACCGGCTTTTCCGAAAAAAACGTCAAAAACTCGCTGTTGAAAATTATCTCAAAAAACAAAATCACAAATGCCCGCGCCCGAATAACTTTTTTTGATGAATCAGCCGACGGCATTTGGACTTTTGAAACAAACAAAAAAACCAGCCTTTTAATCACGACCGCCGATTTTCGCCCGGCTGCTAAAAACCTCCGATTAACCGTTTCGCCTTTTCGCGTCAATTCGACTTCGCCGCTGGCGGGCGTTAAATCCTGCAATTATCTGGAAAATATCTTGGCTTTGGAAAACGCGAAAGCCAAAGATTATGACGAAGCCGTTCGTTTAAACGAGCGCGGTGAGATTGTTTCGGCGTGTCTGGCAAGTATCTTTTGGGTAAAGAACAACAAGATTTTTACGCCGAGTTTGGAAACAGGATGTTTGAAAGGCACGACGAGAGGTTTTATTTTGGAAAATTTTATGGTTGAAGAAAGAAAAGCGGAATTAGCGGAATTAAACCAAGTCGAGGACGTTTTTTTAACTTCGGCTGGAGTCGGAATTCTCAAAGTTGCTAACTTAGAAAGAGCAAATTTTACTAACTCGTCCGAAGTTTTACTGAGTATCTATCAATTATTTAAAGATATTATTGCAGTTTGAAAAAAAATCTTGCTTTCTTACCGGAACAATCATAGAATTTGATGATTATAAAAATCAGTTTATTCCAAAATAGTTTTTTCAGTTTGCAATGAGAAAGTGAATGACAACTCAAAGATAATTTCCAAGAAACCGTTTCCACAAAGTGTCTTATCAGCCGCATCAATTGTCCTTATCAGTTTGATAGTTCTCGGTTTGTCTTTATTTCTTGTCTGGAATTATCACTTTCGCCAATCGGAAACAGAACTCGCTTTGACTTATTTAAATAATGCTTACAAACTCGAACGTCCGCTCGAATCGCGCATCACAAATTTCGATTACGCGCCCGTCAAAAATACGCGCGGCGACAGCCAAAATAACCCAGATAAAATAGAACTTGACCGCGCCGAAAAACTCCTTCTCGACACGGCGGCGGACAATCCGACGGCGGAAAATTTGCATTCGTTAAGCCGTGTTTATCTGGCAAAAAAAGAATTTGACGAAGCTCGCAAGCAGCTTGAAAAAGCCGCAAAACTTGCGCCCGAAAATGCTCAAATTTTATGCGATTTAGGCACGGCTTGGGCGGAAACCGGCAGACGGACGACGGCGGATGAAGAGCGAGGCAAACGGCTCAAGGCTTTGGCGACGAGTTTGGACAAATACGACGCGGCACTCAAACTCAATCGGCAACTTGCCGAAGCCTCGTTTAATCGCGCTTTGTCTTTGGAATTACTGAATTTGCCAAGCCAAACGCAAGCTGCCTGGCGCAAATATCTCGAACTCGATAAAAATTCAAGTTGGATTGAGGAAGCCAAACGGCATTTGCAAATTTTGGAATCGCAAAAGACGCGGGAACTTTCATCCGACGAACTCAAAACGGCGTTTCTCAATGCTTTTCGTCAAAAAAATGACGAAGAAGCGTGGTGGCTTTTGAGTCAAACTCGTGAATTGATTACCGGAAAATATCTGCCGCAAAAACTCGCCATCTCTTTGGTTGAAAACGGCGCAAACGAAGAAATTTTAGACGCTTTGAAATATCTTGGCGAACTCGAAAAGACCCGCAACGGCGATTTTTTCGCAGCGGAACTCGCCGAATTTTATGCAACTGCGCCGACAGCGAAATTTGAATTACTAAAAAAAGCCCAAACCGCGATGCAAAACGGCTACAAACTTTGCGAAGAAGGAAAATTCAGTCAAGCCGCCGGACAATTCATCACAGCGCGAACACTTTTTTTGCAAGCCGAAGATTTCATCGAAGCAAACACCATCAGCCAATACTTTATCGCTTATTGTTTATATGTTACCGACCAACGCGGCAAAGCTGTCGAACTTTTTCGCCAAATAGATGAATTTACAAAGACAAAAAATTATAAATGGCTCAATCTGATGAATTTTTACTGGCTCACGGGCGCAAGGGAATTTTTGGCGGAAATCTCAAAAACGGAAGTCAAAAATGAATACGAAAAATCTTTGGCGCAGGCGCAAAAGATGGAAGATTCGTATTTGACGCAGCAATTTTTGCTTAATCTTGCTTCGCGGAGCGATTCCGTCAGCCAAGAAAGCGAAAAACTTTCGCATTTGCAGAAACTTTTTGAAATTTCCAACACGCCAAAAGCGAGTTTGCGGCAAAAGGTGCGAAATTTCGGTTACGGTTTGGAAATGCTTCTCGACACGCATCTCGACGCTTTTTCGCAAGCCGTCGCGGTTGAAACAGTCGAACTTACTGAACAAACAAATGACAATTTATTTCCCATCTACGCGCAGATAAACGCTGGAGTTGTGCATACTCAAACCGGCAATTTTGACGAAGCGCGAAAATGGCTGCTGACGGCAAAACAAAATGCCGAAACCGTTTCGGAAGAGTCGGAGCGGAAAAATCTGTCGGCAAAATCTCTTTTGAAATTGGGACATTTAGAGAGAAAAATCGGCAATTTTCAGCAAGCCGCCGCAGATTACGACGAATCCGATAAAATCTTAGAAACCACCGCCACGCCGATTTTTCTTTACGAATTGCAAAAATCGAGATTGTTGACTTATCAGGCATTGGGCGAGGACGCGGAAGTCGAAAAACAAATTCCCGCCGTCTTAAATCTCGCGGAAAAATATCGCACACAGATTTTGGAAGAACAAGAGCGCAACACTTTTTTCAACAATGAGCAGACGATTTACGACATCGCGGTTGAACACGAATTTCGGCAAGGCAGAGACGACAAAGCCTTTGATTACGCTGAGATTTCTAACTCGCGCTCGCTACTCGATTGGCTGAAAAAAGGCGCGAATATTGTCCGCAATCAGAAAAAGACGGAAGTTTTGTTTGATTCTTCAACCAAGCCTTATTCGTTAGACGAAATTCGTGCCGAGATGCCGCCAAATGTGCAGATTCTGCAATACACGGTTTTGGAAAAGAGAGTTTTGATTTGGGCGATTTCAAAGGAAAATGTGGCGGTTGCGCCGGTTGAAATCGAATCGGACATTTTGCGCGAAAAAGTCGAAAGTTATCTAAAACTGCTTCAATCGAGCGATACCGACAAGCAACTCGAAGCGCAGAATTTATCTGCCGAACTCTATAATTTTCTGGTTAATCCAATTCTGCCATATCTTGACCGGACGAAAGAAATTTGTCTTGTTCCAAGCAAAGTTTTGTTTTATCTGCCGTTTGCTGCGCTTGTTTCGCCAAACAAAACGCCGTTTCTGCAAGAGTTCACGATTTTTTACGCGCCGAGTGCGAGCGTTTTTATTATCTGCACGGAAAATGCCGGAAACAGATCAAATTTTTCTGACGAAACATTATTAAGCGTCGGAAACCCGACGTTTGACCGCGAAGCATTTCCCGATTTGCCAGCTCTGCCTGCCGCCGAAAGCGAAGCCCGCGACATTGGTAAATTTTATGAAAATTCAACCATTCTGCTGGCGGAAGGCGCGACTAAAGAAAAGTTTCAGGCTTCTTTTAAAAACGCCGACGTAGTTCACTTTGCCGGACATTATCTGGTTGAAAACAGTTCGCCGTTGGATTCGAGTTTGCTGCTGGCAAAAGCCGCAAAAAATGACGAAAGCGGAGTTTTAACCAACGCGGAACTCGTCGGCGAAAAACTTTTGCGGACGAAATTAGTTGTTCTTTCAGCCTGTCAAACCGGCGTTGAAAGTTATTACAAAGGCGAAGGTTTAATCGGACTTTCGCGCTCTTTTTTAGCTTCCGGCGCACCGCTCGTCGTGGCAAGTCAATGGCAAGTTGATTCGGATGCGA
>JACCYR010000067.1 GCA_013696385.1 Acidobacteriota bacterium | reverse complement strand
TCCCATTCGGTAACGAATTTTTTATAGCGTTCAGCGTCAATCGGCGAAACTTTGGCGATTGATTCACAGGTTTTATCAACATCTTTCCAAAAATAAATCGCGCCTTCACCGTTTTGAAGCGGAGCAAACGCAAACGGGTCGCAGTCAATATATTCAAGCCCGAATTTTTCTAATTCCAAATCCTTCACAACCGGCGTGAGATGAATCATAATATGCGCCGACGAACCGACATCAATTTTATAGCCTTCAATCAAATCATCCTCGGTGCAAACCGCGCCGCCGACGATGTGCCGCCGTTCCAAAACAATAACTTTCAAACCCGCTTTGGCGAGATAGCAGGCGCAGGTCAAGCCGTTGTGTCCGCCGCCGATGACGGCGACATCGTAAGTTTTATTCATTTTGCAAACTCGTAAATTCTACTCGTTAGATTTCAACAAATTTTAGTATTACCATTATAGCTGTCTTACATAAAAATTACTTTCGAGGAGAATATTTAATGCCCGAAGTTCAGTTGCACGGTTTTGATTTTGAGAATTGGACTAAGAAAACATTTTTCGCTGATTTCAGCGTTTCATACAGCAATAAATGGGATGTTCCAGCAGAATTTAATAAACTTGAAATTGTTCCCGAAGCCTTTCGTCATTTGCCGGTTTCAATCAAGACCTGCAAAAATCGCTGTCCGATTGGATTTGGCGACGCACTCAGACAATTTAAGATTGATGAAGATTTTTGTTGATTGTTGGATTTTGGGAACAGAGCGGCGGAAATAAAAACTTTGTTGCCGTCGAAGCGATAAAAGTTACGACGCAAAACTGGCGAAATCTTTTTCACCCTTTAACCGAAGCAGACTTAAAACTTCTTGATGCGACAATTAGAAATAAGGAAACGCATTTCGCAGAAGTCCGAAAAACGGCAAAGGAAATCAAGCAATGTTTCGCGCCGACCAAAATTATTTTGAATCCGAAAATTGATTCAAAAACGTAAAGACGCTTGCAATGCAGTCTACCTTTCGGTGTGTTTTGGAATGATTTTGTTGGAAAAGAACAGTATCGAAACATCGAATCTTCGCTTTTCGGCGTGCGTGTTCCAAATCCTTTTGTTTCCGGTGCGCGAGTTTTTAAGCAAAAGCCTGAACTTGACTAAATAAATCGTCTTGAATTTTCCGCAAACGGCTTTCGGCAATTTCGATATATTTTTTCTCAATTTCAATTCCGGCAAAATCGCGGTTGAGATTTTGGCAAACAACGGCTGTCGTCCCTGAACCTAAAAACGGGTCGAGAACTTTATCGCCTTCGCGTGTTGCCGATTGAATAAGTATTTCGATTAACTTTAGAGGTTTTTGCGACGGATGTCCGACTTTTTCTCTGGAACTTCCCTAGAAACTTGTACAGCCTAATCACAACAATTAAAACTTTGCGTATCAAAATAATTATTCCGGTAAAATCAATTTTTTAATCTCGTCAATCTTTTCCAGCGCGGCTTCTTCGCCCGCTCTAATGAATTGGTCCATTTTGCCGATTGCGTCCGGTCTTAAGTGAGCGATGTTTGGAATTATCACGATGTCGGCGCGGTAATGCTGATGCTTGGCGGCGGTTCTGAGAAGCATTATCGCCGATTGGAAAAATACGCCGAGAAGCGTTGAAGGCGTTCCCCAATAGGTCGCGCCCGAAGAAATTACATCAACCGCAATGATGATTTCCGCACCTAATTTTTTCACCGCTTTGGTCGGAACGGGCGCGACAATTCCGCCGTCAATCAATTTTCTGCCTTCCGTTTCAATCGGAACAAAAACGCCCGGAATGGCGCAGCTTGCCCGAATCGCCAACGCCAAATCGCCTGCGTCTCGTAAAACAACTTCCTCGCCGGTTTCCAAATCGCAAGCGACGGCGGCAAAAGGAATCGGTAAATCCTCAAATCTTTTAAACGGAAAGTATTGATTGATAAACGCACCCATCGAAGCATTTGAAAGAATTCCTTTTGGTGAAAACGAAAAGCCGGTCATATTAAACCAACTTACTTTTCGTCCTATTTTGATAATTTCTTCAACACTCACGCCGCAAGCCAACGCGCCGCCAACAATTGAACCGGCGGAAGTTCCGGCGATAAAATCAATCGGAATGTTGTGTTCGGCTAAAATCTTAAGAACGCCCAAATGAGCAAAACCACGTGCCGCGCCGCCAGAGAGTGCCAAGCCGATTTTTTTTCGTGTCATATTTATTTAGTGAAAAGTGAGAAACTAAAAGTGAAAAGTGAAGATTTTTAGTTATTCACTATTAGGTTTTACTTTTTGCAAAACTTTAGCCATCCTATCATCTAACAAATTTTTAACTTATGACTCCATCAGAATCTTTATCTTTTCCACGACAAAAAACCAGTGCCGACATCTCGGCAGGCGAACAGGTTTGTCCGGTTTGTTCGCGTGAGGTCAAATTTGGATTTGTGCCGATGTTGGATTTGCCCGAAGATCTGCGGAGATTGATTCGTGCAAATGCGCCCGACACGCAAACTTTTGAAGCTGTCTGCGCCCGTTGTGCGCGGTTGTTTGAACGCGCCAAAACACAGATTTTAAGCGATGCTGCGATGAACAAAGACGGTTCGTTTGTGCTTTCGACACCTTTGCGGCTCGACGCGGTTGAGAATTTTACGGGCAAAGGCGTAACAATTGCATTTCTCGATTCGGGATTTTATCCACACGACGATTTAATCACGCCGGACAATCGGATTTTAGCTTACCAAAATATGGCTGCACGGAACGGCGAAGTTGCTTCGCTGTTTCAAAACGATGCTTCAAGTTGGCACGGAATGATGACTTCGGTAGTCGCGGTAGGAAACGGTTCGCTGTCGAATGGTTTTTATCGCGGAATCGCGCCGGACGCAAAGGTTGTTCTGGTGAAGTTGGCGCGGACGGGCAGAATTACCGAACAAAACATTCAGGACGGCTTGGAATGGGTTTTGGAAAACCGCGCCAAATTCGGAATAAAAATTGTGAATATCTCGGCGGGCGGAGATTTCGAGCAGAGCTATCTGCATGATTCACTTTCGCAAACCGTTGAAGAATGCGTCGCGCGCGGCATCTGCGTTGTTTGTGCCGTCGGCAACGCCGGACATCTGCCGACACATCCAGTTTTTCCGCCCGCGTCGTCGCCGTCAGCAATTTCGGTTGGCGGTTTGGACGATAAAAATTCAATTAATCGTGCAAAGCGCGGAATGTATCGCAGTTCTTACGGTCCGACCTTAGACGGTTTTCAAAAACCTGAGATTGTTGCGCCGAGTATCTGTGTTCCCGCGCCGATTCTGCCGAATACGCCGACGGCGCAGCAAGCCGCGCTATTGGAAGTTTTAGATAAAACGGAAGACGCGGATTTACACCGGATTATCGGAATGAATCCGAACATTGAACCGGATTTGGATGTCGCGCTCGACCGTCCGGCGTATATAATTCGGCAGATTATCGCGCTTAAACTTCGCAGTGAAAACGTCATCACGCGCCATTATAAATACGTTGACGGAACATCGTTTGCCGCGCCGATTGTGTCGTCGGTTGCCGCCCAGATGCTCGAAGCCAACCCGTATCTAACGCCGCAGCAGATAAAAAGAATTTTAATCTCGACGGCGGAGCGTCTGCCGCATTACGAAGTTGACCGTCAGGGCTGGGGCGTGATTGACCCGTGCCGGGCGGTTGAATTGGCGGTTTCTTTTATTTGATTTAAAAAACACACTTACGTGCATGTTTCCGCATTTATTGATTGATAAAATTGTAAAGCAAAACGCCGGTGGCTTTGACGGATTGGTTGCCGACCTTAACGGGGTTTATCTTCGATTGGCGGGCGGCGGCTTCGGCGGACGGACGCAAAAGCGGATTGCCGCTGGTTGCTTTGGCGGAAATTACGTTGCCTGCTTCGTCAATCAAAACCTGAACAGCGACTTGCCCCGATGCGCCCATTTGTCTGGCGGTCGGCGGATATGCGGGCTTTGGCAGATTAACGGCGCGTCCGTTTAATACTCCGGCATTAACCGGACGATTGGTTGGTAAGGCGGATGGCGTTGGGCTTAATGTCGGCGTTGGCGACGGCGACGGAGGTGTTACCGTCGGTCTGACATTGCTGTTGGGCGAAGGCGTTGGCGACGTGTTGGCATTGGCATTTGTGTTTGCTTCGGGTGTCCGCGTTGGCGACGGCGACGGTTTTGGTGTCGGTGTCGGCGTTTTTAGGTTGATGTTGGCGTTGAAGTTTGTATTGAAATTTGTATTGAAATTTGTGTCAAGGTTGGTATTAAGATTGACATTGCTATCAAAAAGCGAATTATCAATGTTGAGATTCGTATTCAGATTTGCATCAATCGGATTAAGATTTGTATTAACGTTCACATTTTGATTTGAACTATTTGAATTACCCAAAAACATAAAAATAATACCTGCGCCCGCCAAAATTATCAAAGTTCCCAAAATCGTTAAAATAACAACTTTTGTCGTGTTGGTTTTTTTTGGCAGAGGTTGCCGACGATAGGTTTTGGTTGGTTTCCTCTGAACTTGCTGCTCTTTTATGTCCGGCGATGTGGTCGGGATAATAATGCGCGGCGGCGAGTTTTCTTCAGCCGATTCAAAAGATGCGTCTTCGGTTAATTCGGGCGCGGAAAAAACTTCCGGTTTGTTGCGGCGGATAACGGTTTCTTCTTCGACGCTCTCGCTCGGCAATTCGGTAAATACCGGCGGCTCTTCTTCAACCAGCGGTGTGCCGTCTTTTATGCAAAAACGCAAGATTTCCTCGTCATAGCGAGTTTTGCAGATTGGACAGTATTTCATAATTTTATCAACAAACGTCCTTTCCGATTTTTAGCAAATGCAGGCAGCAATCTCTGCTTACGTATTCTATCACGGATTTATTGAGAAGAATATACTCGGTTTATTCGGGTTAATCAAAAGTCATCTGAATATACGACAGATGTAAAACAAAGGTTGAGAAATGCGGCATTAGAAAGGGTGAGATTATTGGAATTTTGAAAAAAAAATTAAAACTCATCTTGAAAACTGAAAATTAAAGCCGGAAGTAACTTCCAAGATAAGTTTCACAAAGCGAATTTAAGTTTGTTTTGTCATGTTAAGCCGCCCGTTTTGCGTAGATGTTCGACGGCAATGCGCGAACCGTTGACTACGCCCCAGACTATTCGTTTCAAACAATCGGCGTAAATCCGTCGTCGGCACGTCCGTGATTCTGCCGTAGATTGAGCCGCCCGCGTTGTTGACCCACGTATCGAAACCGCCGAAATGTTCAATGGCTTTGTGCGCCGCTTGATGCAAAGCATTTTCGTCGGCAACATCGGCAACTGCGTAAATCGCTTGTCCACCGTTTGCCTTAATTTCGTCGGTTAATTCGCGCAGCGCATCTTCATTTCTGGCTACTAAAACCAGCTTCGCACCTTTTTCAGCCGCCATTCGCGCCGTCGTCAGCCCGATACCGCTCGTGGCACCCGTAATTACTATTGTTTGTTCGGATATTTTCTTTAAGTTCATTTGTTTCTCCCTTGTTCGTTGTTATTTATTGATTAAAGCCGCTATTTGCGGCAATTGAAACCACAGTAAAGCGGCACTATTCTTCGTATTCGTCAGAACCTTGAATCCAAATGAATGATTGCACATCAATCATATCGCGCGGTTTCAAGTCTTTCAAGTCGCGCTTGATAAGCCGGCAAACTCCAGAAGGCTCGCGTAAATTTCCCACGACGGCTTTGATTCGTATTGAAAGTCGAAGCCATATTCGCGGGCGGCGCGTAACATTCGGTTTGAGATAGATATGCGTTTCCGGTTGGGCGACGAATCCGAAAATCGTTACGACCGGATGCGTTAAAAAACGCGATTGTTTTTTCGGCAGACGCGAAATTGTTCCGCACCAACGCTCAAACTTGCGTTTGAGTTTTCCCGCGCCGTGCAAAAAATCGTCAAGCCCTTCAGCGAAAATCGCGCCGTCTTTGCTCGAAACATTCGCGCCAGAATTCAAATAACCGGTTGTCTCGCGCCGGTTCGAGCAACACGCGAATCACGCCGCGACAGCCCATTCCCAAACCAAAAATCGAATCATCTGATTTAGTCGTGTCATAAGTGATAATCGTCGGTGCGTTTGTTTTCAAAACTCGTTCGGCGTGTTCTAAAACGTCCGCTTCCAAACAACCGCCCGAAACCGTGCCGACGCTTCTGCCGTTTTCGTCAATCAACATTCTGGCTCCGGGCAAGCGATAGCTTGAGCCTTTGACATCAACAACAGTCGCTAAAATTGCTTGCCTGCTGTCGTTTTCAATACGCCGATAAGTTTCGAGAATTGTTTGCCATTCCTTCATTTCTCAGATAAATCAGCAACGCCGACGCTCAAACCAAAAAAGATGCCGATGCGCGGCGCATCACGTCCAAAACCGGGACGCGCTCCGACATCAAACTGCAAACGCTTATTGACTTTGTAAGTCAATGCGCCCAGAACATATAAGCCGCGCGGCTGTTCTTCATCAACCGTATTTCCGAAAACTTCGCCGATTATTCCGAATTTTTTTGGCAATTCACGTTCAATGGTAAAAACCGCTTGCGCTCCGGAATCGCGTTTGTCTTCGCCCTCGCGCCCGACATTCAGATACGAAGCGTTAAAAACAAAATCATTTTTGCCGAATGTACGATTAAAAATCAGCCGTAAATTATGATCAACTTTTCCCGTGCCGAGTTCTTTTTCTTCACTCGCCGCCGGAAGTTTTACCGAATATGAAAATGCGACGGCAAGCTGCTCTTTCGGTTTGTCGCGGGCAATCGCCTTAAAACCAAGCCTGACATCGCCGATTCCGGTTTCGCGCATTCTCATTCGATTTTCTTGCGACATAATGGTTTCGAGTTCAAAATCGAGTCGCAGACGTTTATTAACCGCAAAGTAAATTCCAAGCGGCGCACTCTGCTGATTACGAAAATCCGGCGTGTCGAAATCAAAATCGCCGCCGTATTCAAGTTGCAAAACGCCCTTTTTTTGAATCGTCGCCGATTCGGAAATGGTCGGGCGCACCGGCGAGATAAGATCGTCGTCTTCCTCATCTTGACCTTGAACGGAAAAAGAGAAAATCACGACGACGACTAAAAGCCAAACGCTCTGACGAAAATAATTTGCTGTCTTCATTGTTAGTTGTTTAAATTAAAGTTTTCGAGCCTCAATGCTTGTTCGTCAAATCGACGCGCTGACTGCTTTATTAACATTTTTACTTGTGCTGTCGAGAATCAGGCGCACCGTTTCTTGCGGCTTGTCCCATTGCGGAAAATGTCCGCATCTCTCAAACCAATGCAACTTTGCGTCGGGAAATTTTTCCAAAGCTAGTTTCGATTGACTCGGAAAACACACGCGGTCACGCCGTCCCCAGCCAATCACGAGCGGTTTTTTTATCGAATCTTTCGGCGTACCTTTTTGAGTTTCTCCATAAGCTAAGTTATACAAAAGTTCGTCAAAAGACGGCGATTTGGCAAAGGAGCGCATCTCGTCGAGCGCGATTTTCGGCGATAGCTTCCACGGACGCGCCGAAAACTGCGCGAAAAGCAACGTCCGTCCGATTGCGCTGTTTGTAATTTGCGGCATTACGGGCTGTAGAGCGCGGACGAGTTTGATTGACAAATTGACCGAATGATAGAAAAAAGGAATTTGCCAACCCTTCCAAAAACCGCCCGGATCGAGCGACACAACACTGCCTAAAACACCGCCGCGTCTAGCTAATTCCAAAACCAAACGTGCACCCATCGAACTACCGACGGCATCAACGCCATTGAGATTGTTTTCGCCCAAAAATCCGGTAACGGCATCGCAAAGTGTGCGAATCGAAACTTTGCCACTCAGAGGCGGCGTGTCGCCAAAGCCGGGCAAATCAACCGCGATGACTTCACGCTCAATAGCTAAATCATCGAGAATCGTCTGCCACGAACGCCAGCTTCCGCCGATGCCGTGAATCAGCAGCAGTGGCTTGCCCGAGCCGCGCCTAATGTAATTCATCTCCATAGTTATTACTTCTACTCTATTTTGACCATTTGCCGCAAATTGCATTTGTTAGATATTAAGAAGTTCCTTTTGGCTTTTTTCAGATAATCAAACGATGCCTTAAGGTTTCAGCACAATTTTAATGCAATCGTCCTGCTTTTCCTTAAACATTTCGTAGCCTTCGGGTGCGGC
>JACCYR010000026.1 GCA_013696385.1 Acidobacteriota bacterium | reverse complement strand
AGATATGGCGTAACTTTTGTAAATTTTCCTGTTCCTAAATCGAATTCGCTCAAAATATAAACTGCGCCTTGCGTGTTGTCGGTCAAGTCGTGCGTATCGGTTACGAAAATTCTGCCGTCAGGCGATTTGGCAAAAAAGCGGACGCGCTTAAAATTTTCGGCGGCGGGAATTATATCGTAATCGGCGGGCAGATTCAGATTAAAAGTCTTGCCGTTTTTTAAGCGGATTTTATGCGGAACGAGTTTGATTTGCGCGGAAGTTGACGAAAGTAAAAATGAAAGCAGGAATGTAATACTCAATAAAAATTTGCCGAATGTTTGGCAGGAATTTGCGAAACGAAAATTATCTAAAAATTTAATCTTAATCTTAAACATTCTATTTTCTCCATTTCTTCTTAAATTTTCCTTTTTTATTTTAATTCTCTTAAAACCGTCCGTGCCGGTGCGCCGTCGCCTGTTCCGTCGGCGATTTTCAGCGGCAGGCAAATTAATTCGTAATCTCCGGCGGAAATTTCGCGCAAATCCAAACCTTCGATGATAATAACTTGATTTTTCAGCAGTATGATGTGCGTGGCAAAATCTTCCGAGCCGAATTTCTCCACCGAGAGATAATCAATGCCGACCAGTTTCGCGCCCGATTCGACTAATTTCTGCGCCGCGTCGGGCGCGATGTAAGTAAAATCTTTGCGGAAATCCTGACCTAAATCATTCCAGAATTCGGAATTGCGCGTTTTAAATAAAACTCGCTCAACGCCTTTGAGATTAGCGTTTTCGATGTGCGAAGATTCAATCGCCGCCGCGTTTTTATCAATTTCGACAACGCGGACTTTGCCGATTAAAACTTCAAGCGGAAGTTTGTCAACTTTGCGCGTTCCTTCAATAAAATGGTTCGGCGCGTCAATGTGCGTCGCCGTGTGCGCTCCGAAACACAGGCGCGAAACATTTGCCGCATCGCCTCTGGCAATCGCATTGGCAGTTTCAATTTCTACTTTCGGGTCGCCTTCATAAACCGGAGTTTGTTTGCCAATCGGAACGCTGACATCGTAAATTTTCATAATTTTTGTGCTTTCGTGCCGATGGCGAAAATTTTAATCAACACTAAGCCCGCGATAAATCCGCCGATATGCGCCGCGTAAGCTACGCCGCCCGTTCCCGTCGGAGTTAAATAACCTGTAATAATTTGATAACCAATCCAAATTCCAAGTGCGACATAAGCCGGAACGGTTGTATAAATACTAAACAAAAGCGCACGCACCTTTCGCGTCGGAAACAGCAGCATATAACCACCGAGAACGCCGCTGATTGCGCCGGATGCTCCCAACATCGGGATAATCGAATCGGTATTCATCAAAATTTGCGCGAGCGCGGCGGCAAATCCGCAGACAAGATAAAAAATTGCATAGCGAATATGCCCGATGAGATTTTCGATATTGTCGCCGAAAATCCACAAAAACAGCATATTTCCGAAAATGTGCATAATGTCGCCGTGCATAAACATCGAACTCAGAAAGTTAAAATAAACCGGCAGCGGTGTCGGATAATGCTGAACTTGTCCGGTATTTCCGAGCGCGTCGCGGACAATCTGCACGCCCGTAATATCAATGCCGCTCGTGATTTCCTTCGGCACAAGCGAAAATGCATAGCTGAAAGCGTCGTTGCCGCCGATGCCTTGCAGAAAAACAAAAACCAGAATGTTAATTGCAATAAAAATGTAATTGACATACGGCGTAATGATGCGGTCGGTGTTGTCGTCGCCGATTGGAAACATTTTTTCATTCTCCTTGTTTTAACTTAAAATTTCATCAACTTTTATTTCCAGATGCGGCAAAATTACAGACTTTATACTCTCGCCGCGTTTGAAAATCTGCGCCAATTGGTAAATGCCGCTGTTCGGTTTTTGATGAACTTCGATGATGTCGTTTTTCAAATTTACAATCCAGACTTCAGGAATTTCGGCTTCGGCGTAAAGCGAAAGTTTGGTGTCGCGGTCATATTTCAACGTCGAATCGGAAACC
The DNA here is from genome assembly GCA_013696385.1 of Acidobacteriota bacterium. GTDB lineage: Bacteria > Acidobacteriota > Blastocatellia > Pyrinomonadales > Pyrinomonadaceae. The sequence continues at coordinate 885 of JACCYR010000026.1, read as the reverse complement.
TCGACGATTAAAAGAATTTCCGACGGACGCGGATGGCGTTTGCCGTCGTATTTCGTCAAGTCTGCCAAAACTATGTCCGGCTCAGGCTCGTCAAAATCGGTTAAGCGAATAGGATTTTGAACGCCAACCAAAATATCGTCAGAAACATCTTTGACAAAGATTCGGTTTAAAAAATTTACGACAGAAGCGTGTCGGTTTCCGATAGGCATTTTTTGGATTAATTCTCCTTCGATAATTTCGGCTTTCTCGTAATCCTTCAGCATTCCGAGTTCAATCATCTTGTAGTATTCATCAACACTAAAACGAAGCCGTCTGGGTTGTGGTTGAACATTCATCATAATTTTACCTCTCAATCATTATAAGAGTTACGCATTTAAGTATTGGGACACGCATAAAAGCATATTTAGCCACAGATTGACACAGATAAACACGAGATAAGAAATGATGATAACAATCAGGATCTGTTTTTATCAGAAAAAAACATCTGAGTTTATCTGTGTCAATCTGTGGCTAAAAGAAATCTTGTAAAATAATTCTGTCCGATTACTTATGCTTGATAATTTTAACAAATCACGCCTTAAAACGTAACTCAAAATAAATTTGCTTTACACCGAAACATCAGCCAATTCCAACATTTTCCTTTGTCTGTAAAAGTTCAAAGCCTTCGCTGCGGGCAACAAAAGTCGCCGCCGTGATGTCGCCGACGACATTTAAAGTCGTGCGGCACATATCGAGTAATCTATCAACGCCGAGAATAATCGCAATCAACGCCGGGTCAATGCCAATCATTACCAAAATTCCGATAATAAACGGAATCGAACCCGAAGGAACTCCAGCCGTTCCGATGCCGCCGAGAATTGCCAGATAAACAACCATCAGCTGCAA
>JACCYR010000010.1 GCA_013696385.1 Acidobacteriota bacterium | reverse complement strand
CGGCGAAACCTATCAGAAAGCGTTGGCAAATGCGGAAATTATCATTCAGGAATGGATTGAAACGGCGCAAGAATTAGGAAGACAAATTCCCGAACCGAAAGGCAGATTGGTTTTTGCATAGAGTTTTATGAAATACGAATCAATTAAAAAATACAGCAAAGCGGAGATTGAAAAAGCACTTGCCGATAACAATCCAGACGAATTATTGTATGTAGTTTTGTCGGTTGCTTTATATTCTGACGATTTTGAGTATGCTGAAAACTTTTGCATTCAGTTATCGAATCACGAACATTTTAATGTGTGCCGAAACGCGATTCAAGGGTTTGGACACATCGCACGGATTCACGGAAAGTTGAACGAAAATAAAGTTAAACCAATTATTGAGAAGGCCTTGAAGAACAAAAACAAAACAGTTCGCGGGAATGCAAATGACGCAAAAGATGATACAGAGATTTTCTTGAAATGGATTTATTAAATAGAATTTTGGCTGATAAAATTTAGGATTGAAAATGCGAGAAACAAGCGCGGTTTACGATAAAGACCCGAAGAAACAACTCATAAAAGAAGAAAAAAGAGCTACAAAACTTTTGAAAGGTGGAGTTGTAAAAAGATTCGCCGATACAGAAAAGAAGAAGTCGTTATTGAATTTGAAGACGGCATAAAGTTCTACATAGACTGGCGCGAAAACGAATTAGATTTATCTATTACAGGAAATTTTGAGGAAGACAAATAAATTAAATGGAACAAGTGAATATCGGAATCATCGGTGGCAGCGGTCTATACCAAATGCCCGAACTCAAAAACGTCAGAGAAATTGAAGTTAACACGCCGTTCGGCAAACCGTCGGACGCTTTTATCGTCGGCGAATTGGAAGATGTGAAAGTCGCTTTTTTGCCCAGACACGGACGCGGGCATAAATTAACGCCGACGGAACTTCCCTTTCGCGCCAACATCTACGCGATGAAACTTTTGGGTGTGGATTATATTTTGTCGGTTTCGGCGGTTGGAAGTCTTCAGGAACAATACGCGCCGACGGATTTTTGCATTCCCGACCAGTTTTTTGACCGAACCAGAGCGAGAGCGGAAGAATCTACGTTTTTCGGCAACGGAATTGTCGGACACATCACTTTTTCGCATCCGGTTTGCGCTGAACTCGGCGATATTTTCGAAGCGTCGTGCAAAACGGTTGACGGATTAAAAGTGCATCGCGGCGGAACTTATCTGTGTATGGAAGGTCCGGCGTTTTCGACCAAAGCCGAATCGAATGTTTATAGAAGTTGGGGAATGGACATTATCGGAATGACGAATTTGCAGGAAGCGAAACTCGCGCGCGAAGCCGAAATCGCTTATGCGACGCTCGCGCTCGTTACCGATTACGATTGCTGGCACGAAGAACACGACGCGGTTTCCATTGATATGGTCGTTGAATATCTACACAAAAATGTGCGAAACGCGCAACTTGTTTTGAAAGAAGCCGTAAAAAGAGTTGCGGAGAAAGAAACTCCGAATCCGTTTGAAGGCGCGACGAAAAACGCGATTTTCACGCAGCCCGAACAATGGAACGCGGAAACTGCGAAGAAATTGGAAGCGATTATCGGCAAATATGCGCCGAAATAGTAAAATAGAAGTGAGGTGAAATTATGAGTCAAGTTTTAGAGCAAGACACAATTCAGTCCGATGAATTTTATAAGCAAGAAGTTCATCGGATGCTTGATGAAATGGAGCGCAAAAATGAAAAGATAAAACACGACCAAGAAGAAATCGACTGGTTGAAAAAACAATCTCTGGAATCTTTGAAGCGAATTGACCAAAACCTAAAACGAATTGAGGGATTTTTACAATAATGTGGAATGAAATCTTTTCAGCAATCAAGCAGATTTTTACGCTCAATGAACAAACTGAGCGGAACAAAGAAGATATAAAAGATTTTCGGCGCGAACTAAAAGCTGTTGAAGACCGTCTTGAGCAACTTACCGTTTTGGTTATTCAACTCGCGCAGGATATTCACAATCACAAAAAAGAAACCGAACAGAAACACGAAAATTTAGCTTTGCGTTTAGAAAACGAAATGCTCAAATTTGAACGTCGTCTGCCTTCAGTTGACGACGGAAACAAAGGAAAATAATGCGAGAGGAAAAAGTTATGAGTAAATATTCGATTCAAAGTTTTTTACAGGAGACCGCGCAGCGCGACGATTTACGCGAACCGTTCGAACTCGAAAACCCGTATCTTTTGGAAGTTAATCTCAACGGCAGAGTTTGGGCGAAACTCGGCGCGATGATCGGTTATCTCGGCAACATCAAATTCGAGCGCGAAGGAATGCTCGAAG
>JACCYR010000008.1 GCA_013696385.1 Acidobacteriota bacterium | reverse complement strand
GTTGCCACGCTCAATCAAGTTTGGGAAAGAAAAACCGATGCTTTGATGGAGCGCACGGCAAAACGTCCTTTGGTTATCGGCAGCATCACCACCAACGAAGCCTTATTTTTCGGTGTTTCACAATGCGCCGTCGCGGAAATTTATCTAGCTTTTCTGGTAAATCCTTTAACGGCAATTCTCGGTTTAATTGTCATTATCGGCTACCTTTTGCTTTATACGCCTTTGAAAACGCGCACATCCGCATCAACCGCAATCGGCGCGCTGCCGGGCGCGTTGCCGCCTCTGATGGGTTGGACAGCCGCTTCAAACGAAATAACTCTCGGCGCGTGGATTTTGTTTGCAATGCTCTTTCTTTGGCAATTTCCGCACTTTTTGGCGATTGCCTGGATGTATCGGGAACAATATGCCAAGGCGGGAATTTTGATGCTTCCGGTGGTTGAACCGGAAGGTAAAATTACCGCAAAACAAATTGTGATTTCTACCGTTTTGCTTTTGCCGGTTAGCGTTGCGCCGTTTTTTATCGGTCTGGCAGGTTGGATTTATTTAATCGGCGCGAGTCTTTTGGGAATTTGGTTTCTCTCGGCAAGCATTAATGCTGCCCGTGCCAAAACGAATGAAAAAGCGCGGAAATTACTTCTCGTTTCGGTGATTTATTTACCTTTAATTTTTCTGTTGATGGTTTTCAATAAAATTTAAATTTAACATTATGAAAATCGGAACTGTCGAAACAATCGAAGAGAAAGAAGAAAAGCCGAAACTTCGCTCAACTTTTAGCGGCGGCACTGGCTCAAATGGCGGGAAACGAAATCGCGGCGGTGGCGGAGACAATGGCGGCGGTGATAATCACAAAAACGGTTTTTCCGAAGATACAGAATCGAAACCAAATGACAAATTTCGTGTCGGAATGTGGTTTTTATTGCTCGTTGTGATGATGACATTTGGCGGTTTAATTGGCGCGTATGTCGTTATTGCAACCAAAGGCGAAATTGAGTGGAAACCGTTTGCTTTACCATTTCAGGTTTGTGTCAGCACCGTTTTAATTTTTTTGAGTAGTTTAACTTACCAGAAATCAAACAATGCACTACAAGCAGAAAATCAAACCAAAGCAAAAAATTGGCTTTTAGCAACAACCGTTCTGGGCGCGATGTTTATCTCATCGCAAATTCTTGCGTGGTTTGAACTTGCGCGACAAGGCGTTTATATTGCCAGCAATCCTTACGCCGGATTTTTCTACATCTTAACCGCCGTTCACGCGCTCCACGTTTTCGGCGGAATTCTCGTGCTTGGCTACATTCTTTTGCGAACTTGGAACAAAACATTTTTCGATGAAGAATTAACCAAGCGCAAATCAATCTCAAACGCCGTCGGTTTATACTGGCATTTTATGGACGGTCTTTGGATTGTGTTGTTTATTTTGCTCGGTTTTTGGAAATAAAAAACAATAGGTGCAGCAAGAAAAAAGGTCAATGCTTTTTATAAACACGCTTTCGGTAGTTGTGCCGCTTGTCGTCGCGGTGATGCTTTCATTTCCAAACAAATTGGATTTTGGTGAATGGACAAAAAATTTATCTCACGCCATCGGTATTATCAATTCGTTGACAACAACAGTTTTATTATGCGGGTTGGGTTTTATAAAAAAAGGCAAAGTTCATCTGCACCGAATTGCAATGACGATTGCTTTTGTTTTGGGCGGGTTGTTTTTGGTTTGTTATCTAACTTATCACATCTCGAATCCGGCGAATAAATTTTACGGCGAAGGTGTAATCCGTTATGTTTATTTTTTTATTTTAATCAGCCACGTCGGTCTTTCGTTGATAGTTTTGCCGCTGGTTTTACGGGCAATATTTTTTGCCATAACTAGGCAGTTTTCTCGCCACAAAAAAATAGTTCGCTTTGCTTATCCGATTTGGCTGTATGTTTCAGTTACTGGTGTAATCGTCTATTTTATGCTTTACCATTTGTTTCCCGCTAAATAAAAGAATTTCAAAACACTCTTGCCAAATCAAATTTCAGGTGATACATTACTAGTTGTTGAAAACTTATCGCCGAAGTTATTTTTAACGTGAAATAACGCGGGGGAACCAAAGTTTTACGGCACTTTTACGTAGAACACGGGGCGAAGCGTTTTGCTAAAGAAAACGCAGGGAGACTTCTT
>JACCYR010000457.1 GCA_013696385.1 Acidobacteriota bacterium | reverse complement strand
GTAAAATAACTGACCAGAGCAATAGCGATAAAGTTGAGCATTATCGTATTGATAACTTCGTGCGAGCCGAATTTCGCTTTTAAAACGCCCGGAATCATTCCCCAAATTCCGCCGACAACCATTGATGTCAAAATACAAAGCGGAACAAGTATAATCGGGGGCAAACTCATCCAAGACCAATTTTCTTCTTTGCCGAAAATATTGACAACCGTGCCGCCGAATGTAATGCCGACCCAAGCCGTCGCAAACGCCGCAACATAAAGCTGACCTTCCGCCCCAATATTTAAAAGTCCGCAGCGAAACGCCACAGCAACCGCCAAACCCGTAAAAATCAAAGGCGTCGCGTAAGACAAGGTATAGCCAATATCTTTTAACGAGCCGAAAGAATTTGAGAGCAGTAAATAAAAAGTATTAAACGGATTGTCGCTAATCAGCCAAACAATCATGCCGCCGACAATGAACGCCGCCAAAACCGCGATTAACGGCGATAAAATTTCACGAATGATTTTCATATTTGAAATTAAAGAAGTTTGATAAAACCCGCTTGCTCAAAATGCTTGTCAGCCGTCAGTGCTTCGCTAATGTCGAATTCTTTCATCAAAACAAAACTTATGCAGTCAACAATTCCCCAATCTTTATCGAGTCTTTCAGTGTAAAGCGACCAACCTGCTTCGTAAAGTTTTTCGTCAATCGAAATTTGTTCATAGCGAGTTGATTTTTCGAGTTTGTTCTTTAAACCGATTGCCATTGGGCGCAAACGGATACTTGAAAGCCCGTTTCCGACCTCTAACATTATGCCTTGATGGGTGACGAAACGGCTGCCTTCCGCATATCTGGCTTGATAAACTTTAGTTGCCTTTTGGTGAAAAGAATCGGAGATGTTCACCAAAGCAATCCAGCCTGAAGTATCAACAAAAGTCAGTTTCATTTTTGTTTCGGCAGACCGTAAAGATAATGGTCAATGTTCAACGCTAAATCTGAAATACCCGTTTCTTGAGCAATGTCAGAAAAATCTTCCGCCACATCCTTTTTCGGTTTGACCGTAACTTCAACTGTAATTTTTACGCGCTCGCCTTCCGTCAGCTCAATTTTTTCAATCGGACGGAAAACGCCTTTCTCATAAATTGCTTCGATTGTATTCATTTTTCCATCCTTACTTTGTTTTATTGCAAGCTAAATATACATTTCAAAACGAAATGTGTCATCTAAAAAGTTACAAAACTAAAATTTTTACAAAAAAAATTTCCAAAACACTTGACAAACAAGCACTCATATTTTATTATGGTTTCAGACTAAACAGCTAAGTCAAATAATTTGTTTAGTCAAATATTTTCAAAGAAATTTTTTGGAGGTAAAAAGCAATGAACATTGTTAGATATGACCCTTTTGGTGAATTACGCAGTTTGCAGGATGATGTAAATAGACTTTTTAGTTCGAGTTTTTCGCGCGGCGGCGAAAGCGATGAAATTATGCGCGGCGCGTGGCATCCGAGCGTGGATATTTTCGAGAATAAAGACCAAATCGTTCTCGAAGCCGAATTGCCGGGAATGAAAGCGGAAGACGTGAATATTTCAATTGAGAACAACGTCTTAACTTTGCATGGTGAGCGTCGTTTCGAGAAAAAAGACGAAAGCGACAATTTCCACCGCGTCGAGCGCAGTTACGGTTCGTTCACTCGCTCATTCACGCTGCCGCCGACGGTTTCGAGCGAAAATGTAAACGCCGAATTTGAAAACGGCGTACTGCGCCTGACACTGGCGAAACGCGAAGAAGCCAAACCGCGCCGCATCGAAATCAAAGCGGGCGGACAAACTCCCGAAGTTAAAAAAATTAAGACGGAAAATAAAACCGAAGCGGCAACCGCTTAATTCTAAATTAATGTAAGGATAAACGGTGAATGGTGAAAAATTTATCATTCGCCGTTGAACATTTACACCTAAAAAATATGAGATTTGACAGATTTACAATTCGCGGACAAGAAGCGGTTCAAGAAGCAATCGGAGTTGCCGAAAAGAATCAGAACCAACAAGTCGAACCGGAACATCTGCTCGCTGCGATGCTTGAGCAAAAGGAAGGAACTTTGCGCCCGATTCTTGGAAAAGTCGGCGTGAATGTTTCGACAATTATTGGTGAAGTTGAAGCGGCAATTGCCAAGTTTCCGAAAGTTTCGGGCGGACAGCAGTATTTTTCAACACGCTTTAATACAACTATTCAAAACGCGCAAAAAGAAGCCGAAAAGATGCAGGATGAATATGTTTCGACCGAACATCTTTTGTTGACGATTGCCGAAGAAAAGGAAGGCGACGCGGGCAGAATTTTGCGCTCACACGGCGTTACAAAGGAAGATTTGCAGAAGGTTATCGAGCAAATGCGCGGCGGCTCGCGCATTACCGACCAGAATGCCGAAGAGAATTTTCAGGCGTTGGAAAAATACGCGCTGGATTTAACCGAACGCGCCAGAAAAGGAAAACTCGACCCGGTCATCGGGCGCGACGACGAGATACGCAGAACAATTCAGGTTTTATCCCGTCGCACAAAAAATAATCCGGTTTTAATCGGCGAGCCGGGCGTTGGTAAAACGGCGATTGTCGAAGGTTTGGCGCAGAGAATCGTTTCGGGCGACGTGCCGGAAACTTTGAAAAACAAAAAACTTGTCGGGCTTGATTTGGGTTCGATGCTCGCGGGCGCGAAATATCGCGGCGAGTTTGAAGACCGCTTAAAGGCGGTTTTGAAAGAAATTGAAAAAAGCGACGGGCAAATTATTTTGTTTATTGATGAACTGCACACGCTGGTCGGCGCGGGCGCGTCGGAAGGCGCAATTGACGCATCGAATATGCTTAAACCGGCGTTGGCGCGTGGAACTCTGCGCTGTGTCGGCGCGACGACGCTCAATGAATTTCAAAAGTATATTGAAAAAGATAAAGCATTAGAACGTCGTTTTCAGCAGATTTATGTTGGTGAACCGAGCGTCGAGGACACGATTGCGATTCTGCGCGGACTCAAGGAAAAATATGAAGTTCATCACGGCGTTCGCATCAAGGATTCGGCGATTGTTGCCGCCGCAACTTTGTCGAATCGTTATATCACGGATAGATTTTTGCCGGACAAAGCGATTGATTTGATTGACGAAGCCGCGTCGAAATTGCGGATTGAAATTGATTCTCTGCCGCAGGAGATTGACGAATTGGAAAGGGAAATTCTGCAATTGGAAATCGAAAAGCAGGCACTTCTGCGTGAAACGGACGAAAAATCGAAATCACGTTTGGGCGATATTGAAAAACGGATCGCCGATTTGCAGGAAAAATCCGGCGCGATGAAGGCAAAATGGCAATCGGAAAAAGAAGAAATCGAGAAAATGCGCGGCGCGAAGGAAAAGCTCGAAGAAGCTAAGCTGCATCTCGAACAGGCACGAAACGCCGGTGATTTAAATAAAGCGGCGGAACTGCAATACGGTACGATTCCCGAACTCGAAAAACTTCTCAGCGACGAGCAGAAACACTTGTCCGAATTGCAAGCGGACGGCGTTTTCTTAAAAGAGGAAGTTGACGAAGAAGACGTGGCGGAAGTCGTGGCAAAATGGACGGGCGTTCCCGTTTCCAAAATGCTCGAAGGCGAAATGCAGAAACTTGTTGCCATGGAAGAAAATCTTCGCAAACGGGTTATCGGACAAGACGAAGGTTTGATGGCGGTTGCCAATGCTGTCAGACGGGCGCGAGCCGGGTTGCAAGACCCGAATCGTCCGGTCGGCTCATTTATATTTCTCGGTCCGACCGGCGTTGGTAAAACCGAAACCGCACGCGCTCTGGCAGAATTTTTATTCGACGACGAGCGGGCGATGATTCGGCTCGATATGTCGGAATATATGGAAAAACACGCGGTTGCACGGATGATTGGCGCACCGCCGGGATATGTTGGTTACGAAGAAGGCGGACAGCTGACCGAAGCCGTCCGCCGCCGTCCATATTCGGTTGTGTTGTTTGACGAAATCGAAAAAGCGCACCCGGATGTTTTCAATATTTTGCTGCAAATTCTCGATGACGGACGATTGACGGATTCAAAAGGGCGCGTCGTGGATTTCAAAAATACGGTTTTGATTATGACAAGCAATCTCGGTTCGCGTGAAATTCAGTCTTCCGCGCTGGTTGATACTCCGTTAAAAGATATGATTTTGGACGTTTTGCGGAGTCACTTTAAGCCAGAGTTTTTGAATCGAATTGACGACATCGTTGTTTTCAAACAACTTTCACGCGAAGAAATCGCGCAGATTATTGACGTTCAGCTTGAAAAATTACGCAGAAATCTGGCTGAGAGAGGAATCACGATTAAGTTAGAAGATTCGGCGAAAGAATTACTTGTCAATGAAGGCTATGACCCAACATTTGGCGCACGACCTTTGAAACGCGCCATTCAATCACTGATTCAAAATCCGCTTGCCGTCAAACTTTTGAACGGCGAAATCGGAAGCGGACAAATCGTTAGAATTTCGGCTGAAAATGGCGAAATGAAGTTCACGCCTGAAACGGCAACCGCAACAGCGTAAGAATTTAACAAGATGGACAGGATAAGCAGGATTAAAAAATCTCTTTCCTTTCTATCCTGTTTATCCTGTAAAGTTTCCTTGTGATAAATCGTTTGCTAGACTAAATTTTAGCAAATTAGTATTTATCAAATTTATATGAGTTGGTTTAAGAGTAAAAAAATGAACGAACAAGATTTTAACAACGAAGAATTTAACGAAGAAGAAACGGCGGAATTTCCTATCAACGATAAACGCCGTTTCAACGAAGAAGGCGAACGATTAAAACCCGATGAAAAAGCCGCGAAAACAAAATCGGTGGAAGTCATCAATTTAGAAAAGCAATTAAACGAAGCGCGGGCGCGTTATGAAACGGCGGAAACGAAACTCGTTGATGTGCAAAAACGGTTTGATGCCGCCAAAAATAATCTGGAAAAGGAAACCGCCGAAATGCGCCAACGTTTGACGAAAACACTCGAAGACCGCGCCAAACAAGGGCAATTTAATTTTCTGACGACGCTTCTTCCGGTTTTGGACAATTTAAATCTGGCGATTAACGCAAGCGAGCAAGATTCGTCATTTGAGCATCTTTTAAGCGGTGTCAAAGGCACGGCGCGTTCTTTTGAACAAGCGTTGATGAGCGTCGGCGTAGAGCCGATTGAAGCCGTCGGTGCGGATTTTAATCCCGAACTCCACGAAGCGGTTGATATGGTCGCGGTTGAACCGGAAAATGACGATAAAATCACCGCCGAATATGCACACGGCTACAAATTCGGCGATAAATTGCTTCGTCCGGCAAAAGTTCAAGTCGGCAAAGCGATGGCACAATCGGCGGGCGAATAATTTGGAATACTTTCCTAATTCCGAAGTCATCAGCATCGCTTTGCGCTGTTTGATTCCGATTGTCATTAACAAATTCGTTGACAACCAAAATCCAAAATCTAAAATCCAAAATTAACAGATGTATCCAGAACTTTTTCGCATTGGCAGTTTCCCGATAAATACTTATGGCGTTTTGCTCGCCCTCGGCTTGTTGCTGGCGTTATTTGTCGCTGCAAAACTTGGTGAGCGCGACGGTTTGCCGAAGGAACGCATTTACGATTTGGGCTTGTGGACAATTATCGGCGGTCTTATTGGCTCGAAAATTCTGATGTTTTTCACCGAAGATAATGTCAACATCTTCTCGCTCGATTTCTTGCGTTCCGGCGGCGTTTATTACGGCGGGTTTTTGGGCGGATTTCTCGCGCTCGCTTTTTTGATTCGTTATTATAAATTTAGTTTTTGGAAAGTCGCCGACGCATTTGCTCCCGGTGTCGCGCTCGGACAATTTTTCGGGCGGCAAGGCTGCTTTTCCGCCGGATGCTGTTGGGGAAAACCGACTGATTTATTTTGGGGTGTGCATTTTACCGAAGCCGCACACGAAAATACGGGTGTTCCGATAATAAGCGCAGACGGCGGCGCACTCCATCTTCATCCAACGCAGCTTTATGAATCATTTGCGATGCTGATAGTTTTCGGTATTTTGGTTTATCTGCACAAAAAGAAACGCTTTAATGGGCAGGTTTTAATCGCTTATATGATTCTTTACCCGATTGTCCGTTTTACGATTGAATTTTTCCGCGACGACCCACGCGGCAATCTTTTCGGATTGACGACGCTGACAGGTCTTTCAACATCGCAAATCATCAGTTTGCTGGTTGCCTTCGGCGCGATGGTTTTTATGTATTGGCGTTTGAAAAGAGTCCAAAGTCCTGAGTCTAAAGTCCAAAGTCAATTTGAATAATTATGGAATTGAACGAGAATGAAGAAACTTCATCCTTCATCCTTCATCCTACATCCCTTGATACAGGCAAACGTCTCGATGCTTTTCTGGCGGAAAAAATCGAAGATTGGTCACGCGCACGTTTGCAAAGATTGATTAGCGACGGCGATGTTTTGGTCAATCAAAAAGACGCAAAATCTTCTTACAAACTACGCTCAACGGACGAAATTGAAGTCGAATTAACCGCGCCGATCGTCGAAACGATTGAGGCTGAAGATATTCCGCTTAATATCGTTTATGAAGACGAATATCTAATTGTTATCAACAAACAAGCGGGTTTAATCGTTCACGCCGGAATAGGCGTGCGAAACGGGACGCTGGTTAATGCGCTGATGTTCCATTTTCAAAATCTTTCACAGCTTGGCGGAAAATCACGCGCCGGAATCGTTCATCGTCTTGACAAAAATACTTCCGGTTTAATCGTCGTTGCCAAAGACGAAGCGATGCACGAAACACTTTCGCAGCAGTTTCACGACCGCAAAGTTTATAAATCCTACGTTACGCTGGTTCACGGTTCTATCAGACGTGAAAGCGGAAAAATCGAGGAAAAAATTGGGCGCGACAAGTGGAATAGAATGAAAATGTCAATTGCGAAAAATGGACGCAACGCTTTGTCTTTGTGGAATGTTCGCCGGAGATTTGAAAAATTTACGCTGCTCGACGTTGAAATCAAAACCGGCAGAACGCATCAAATCCGCGTTCATCTTGCTTTCTTAAATCATCCGGTAGTCGGCGATGAAACTTATAACGAAGGTCGTGATAATACGATTGCCGATGTAAAAATCCGCAAGGCAATTCAAGATTTAAATCGCTTTTTTCTCCACGCCGAAAAGTTATCTTTTACGCATCCGAAAACAAAAGAAAAAATGGATTTTCACGCGCCTTTACCAAAAGAACTGACAAATTTGCTTGAAATAATTTAACAGGTTTCGCTATTCCGGCGAACTTGTAAGTTTGCCCGAAAGCCAAAATTGTCCGCTAACGATGCCGCCGATGTTTGGTTGATTCGGAACTAATTTCACATCGGCGACAACATCAATATCGCCGCCTAAAGTTTCCACCGAAAACCAGTAAAAGTTTTTGCTTGAAAGTTCGTTTGTTTTTAACTCAAACTCTTTTATTTCGCCGGACAAAATGCCGATTGGTCGCGGCGATTCTATCACATCCGTATTATCTCTGGTCAAAAACATCCCGCTAGCGAAAAATGAACTAGCCGACATTTGCGTTTCCGCGTCCTGCACATAATAAAAATCTACTTCGTTGCTAAAAACTTTAAAGTCGTTTGAAGCAAAAGCCGTTAATTGAATTTCGCAGATTTTCGGAAACTCAATTTCACCAATCGTGCGAAAATCAGGCACGTCGAAAACAAATTCATATTCGCCTGATTTTGCATCATCTGTCGGATCTGCCCAAGCCTGAAAACCGCCGTCGAGTTCCGACGAATCGCGCTCAATCGCTTTCGTTAAACTAACTTTTTTTCTGCTTTTGCCGTCATAATGCGGGTTAAAACCGATGAGTTCTTGTTCAGGATTTCCTTGCAGATAAATTTCCGCGCCGGACGCATCGGCAAATCTTAAATAAAATCCTTGCGGACATCTGATTGATTCGACATATTTAATTGTTTCGGTAATCAGAACATTAACGTCCTGTTCGTTCTGCACCGGAAAACCGATGTCGGATAAATTGCTCATAATTCTCAAATTTTTTGCCCACGAAAGACGCGAAAAGAACGCAAATAAGAAAAATAAATTTGTTTTCTCTTTCGTATATTTCGTGTTTTTCGTGGGCAAAAATTTCTTAACTTGCCGAAATTGATTCGCTCTGTTCTCCACGCAAGCGATGTGCGTAAAGCGAAAATTTTGCGGTCAGTTCCGCCACATCTCGTTTAACCTTCGTCTTAACTTCTTCCGATTCAGGTTCGCGGATAATCGAAGCAATCATTTGCGCGATTTGCCGCATTTCCGCTTCCTTCATTCCGCGTGTCGTCAGCGCGGGCGTTCCGAGCCGTATGCCGGAAGCGACAAACGGCGAATTTGTATCAAACGGAATCGTATTTTTATTGACCGTGATGTCAACTTCATCCAGAGCCTTTTCCGCGACTTTTCCCGTGATGCCTTTGCCGTTTTGGAAAACGTCAACCAAAATCAGATGATTGTCTGTTCCACCTGACACAAGCCGCAAACCTTGATTTTTGAGTTCTTCTGCTAACGCTTGTGCATTATCTAAAATTTGCTGCTGATACGCTTTGAAACCTTCGCGTAACGCTTCGCCGAAGGCGACGGCTTTTGCCGCGATAATATGCACCAGCGGTCCGCCTTGAACGCCCGGAAAGACAGCTTTATTAACGTCTTTGGCAAATTCTTCGCGGCACAAAATCAAACCGCCGCGCGGACCTCGAAGCGTTTTGTGCGTCGTTGTTGTTACGAATTCGCAATGCGGCAGCGGCGACAGATGAAGTCCGACGGCGACAAGTCCGGCAATGTGCGCGATGTCCGCCATCACAATCGCGCCGACGCTTTTGGCAATTTCCGCAATTTTTTCAAAATCAATTGTGCGCGGATAAGCTGACGCGCCGCAGATAATCATTTTCGGGCGCGATTCTTCGGCAGCTCGCAGCAGTTCGTCGTAATCAATCTGCTCGGTTTCCCACGCCACGCCGTAATCGGAAACCTCATAATTGATACCCGAAAAATTCATCGGATGCCCGTGCGTCAGATGTCCGCCGTGCGACAGATTCATTCCGAGAATCTTATCGCCGTGTTGCAAAGACGCGAGAAAAACTGCCATATTTGCCTGTGCGCCGGAATGCGGCTGAACATTGGCATGCTGTGCGCCGAAAATTTCCTTCGCGCGGTCAATCGCCAGCTGCTCGACAACATCGGCAAACTCACAGCCACCGTAATATCGCTTTTTCGGATAACCTTCGGCGTATTTGTTGGTAAAAACCGAACCCATCGCCTGCAAAACGGCTTCCGACACGAAATTTTCCGAAGCAATTAATTCCAAACCATTCGCTTGGCGTTTGACTTCATTATTTGTCGCTTCCGCAACAACCGGATCTACTTCGGCTAGATTTGCTGTAAAAAGATTGTTCATTATATTTCCTTAAAATAATTTTCTTTCGGCGGATTTAAAACATTTTACGACAGATTTTGATTATTTACGATTTTCTTTTTCCGCTTCGGAGTAAATTTCTTCGATAATATCAAAGTATTTTTCATCAACAACGCGGCGTTTGACCTTCAAGGTTGGCGTGAGTTCGCCGCCTTCGACGGTGAGTTCGTTTTCGAGAAGTGCAATGCATTTTACTTTTTCATATTGGGAAAGACTTGCGGTAAGTTCGGCAATTTGTCTTTCGATCAAGTTGATAATGCGCGGATTTTGGCAAAATTCGGCGCGGGTTTCAATGGGAAAATTTTTTTGTTTGGCATAACTTTCGAGTTGTTCAAAATTCGGCACAACGAGCGCGGCAGGAAATTTTCTTTCGTTGCCGACGAGAACAACTTGGCTGATAAAACGCGAAGCCGCAATCATCTGCTCAATCGGCGACGGCGCGATGTATTTTCCGCCCGAAGTTTTGAAAAGTTCTTTTTTGCGCTCGGTAATTCGCAAAAAACCGTCTGCGTCAAGCGTGCCGATGTCGCCGGTTTTAAACCAACCGTCTTCGGCGAAGGCTCTTTGTGTCGCTTCCGGTTTATTGTAATAGCCAAGCATTACATTCGGACCCGAAACTTCGATTTCACCGTCTTCGGCGAGGCGGATTTCGACATTGCGAATCGCTTTTCCAACTGTCCCGAGCCGAATATTTAATTGATTGTTTGAAGAAATGACGGGCGAAGTTTCGGTCAAACCGTAGCCCTGCATAATTGAAATGCCAGCACCGGTGAAAATCAAATAAATATCATCGGATAAAGCCGCGCCGCCCGTAATGCAGAAACGCAATTTTCCGCCGAAAAATTCGCGCAGTTTTGAGAAAACAATGCGGTCGGCAATGCTGTGTTTGACAGCTAAAAGGCGCGGAATCGGTTGCTTTTTCTCAATCCGGTAAGCGTATTGTTTGCCGACATTAATTGCCCAATCAAAAATCATTTCTTTCGTGCGACTTTTCTGCGCGGCTTTGATTTTTGCTTTCGCATAAACTTTCTCAAAAATTCGCGGCACGCCGACAAAAATTGTCGGCGCAACCTCGCGCAAATTATCCGCCGCTTTGTCAATTGATTCGGCGTAATAAACCGCCATTCCGTTTAAAATATAGACATACATTCCGCCGCGCTCGAAAACGTGCGAAAGCGGCAAAACAGAAAGCGGTTTGTCTCTGTGCGAAAATCTAAATTCCGCGCTTCCGTCAATTGAATTTGAAACAAGATTTGTGTGCGTCAGCATCACGCCTTTTGGTTCGCCCGTCGTTCCTGATGTATAAATCAATGTGGCGACATCATTCGGCTCAATCGCGTTTGACAGCCCTTTTATTAAATTT